>NZ_MRUJ01000052.1:0-34598 GCF_002099325.1 Frankia sp. KB5
CGGGCACGGCGTGGCCGAGGCCTTGAACCGCGCGAACCGCTATGTGGATGCCGGCGCGGACGCGGTGTTTGTGCAAGCCACGCGACCCGACGGGGCGCCGAGKGGCGGTGTCCTGACCCGCGAGCACAAGGGGCACAACATGATTCACAATGCGCTGCGCCGTCGGTGAACGAGGGAACGGGCTGCTCAAGGGCACCTTCAGCGTCCTGCGCAACGTCACGATCGACCCCTGGAAGATTGGATCCGTCGTGAAGGCCTGCCTCGTGCTGCTCCACATGGAACACCAGCGCACCACCTAGAGATCAACCCGCTCCCATGGCATTGTCGCTACGGAACGCGACGAAAGGTTGGGTGATGTCCCCGAGCTCGGCGAGGAACACCGCGGCCTGGGTCCGGTCGATTCCGTGCCCRGTGAGCAGGGCCTGGTGGCCCCGGTCGCGGGCGAGGCTGCCGGTGAGGGGACTCGACGACGGACTATAAGTCGGAAGGCCGGTGAGGTGGTGCTGTAGACAGCGGATCCGGCGTCGCGGGAGGATAATGGCGGCGGTGGGAAATCACCCGATTGAGGCGGACGTGACGGAATCGACGGACACGACCCGACTGGCCGGGAACGCCGCGGGGCTGAGCGCGCCGCACGGGTCACGCCCGCGGCCGGGGCACGCCGTTCCCGACCAGGTCGCGGTGATCGGCGGCGGGATGGTCGGGCTGTGCGTGGCGTGGTTCCTCCAGGACCGCGGCAGGCGGGTGACGGTCTTCGACCGCGACCACCTCACCGCCGGACCCACCTGGGCCGGGGCCGGATCCTCCTGGGGCAATGCCGGCTGGCTCACCCCGGGGCTCGCGACGCCCCTGCCGGAGCCCGCGGTCCTGCGCTACGGGCTGCGGGTGCTCCTGCGCCCGGACTCACCGGTGTACGTGCCGCCGGTCGCCGATCTGGGGCTCGCCCGTTTCATCGCCGGATTCGTCCGGCACAGCACGACCGCGCGGTGGCGAACCGCCATGCGCGCGCTGGTGCCGTTGACCCGCGCTGCTCTCGGTGCCTTTGACGAGCTCGCGGCGGGCGGCGTGACTGCGCCGACCCGCGCCGCCGCCCCGTTCCTGGCCGGCTATCGCGACCGGTCCGGCCTCGACGCCCTCCTGACGGAGCTCGCCGAGATCCGGGCGACCGGCCAGCCCGTCGATGCCGAGGTGCTGGACCCGGTGGCCGCCCGCGACCTCGAACCTCTGCTGTCCGAGCAGGTCCGGTACGTCGTATCCGTGCAGGGGCAGCGGTTCTGCGATCCCGGCCGCTTCGTCGCAGCCCTCGCCGACAGCGTCCGGGAACGCGGCGGCCTCGTGCACGAGGCGATGGCCATCGACGAGGTGCGCGAGGCAGGTGGCCGGGTGGAGTTGCTCGGACCAGGGGGGCCCGCTGGGCCTTACGACGCGGCAGTGATCGCCACCGGCGCCTGGCTTCCCCGGCTGGCCCGTCCGTTCGGGGTCCGCCTTCCCGTCCAGGCCGGTCGCGGATACAGCTTCCTGGTCGCGACCGAACAGCCGCCGAGCGGTCCGATCTACTTCCCCGCCTCCCGGGTGGCCTGCACGCCCCTGAGGGACGGCCTGCGGGTCGCCGGCATGATGGAGTTCCGCCATCCGGACGCGGCGGCCGACCCGCGGCGCATCCGGGCGGTGGTCGAGGCGACCCGCGGCCTGCTGCGCGGGGTGGACCTGGACACCCGCGCCGCCGAATGGGTGGGACCACGCCCGTGCACCCCGGACGGTCTGCCGCTGATCGGCCCGACCATCTCGCCGCGGGTCTTCATCGCCGGCGGGCACGGCATGTGGGGCATCACCCTCGGCCCGGTCACCGGCCGCCTCCTCGCCGACGCCATCGCCACCGGTGCGCCCGCGGCCGAGCTGTCCCCGTTCGATCCGCTGCGTTGAGGACGAAGCGGATCAGGCCCCGATGCGGGCGACTCGATGCGGGCGAAGGTCAAGAACTCTCTGTAGTCAGAGTAGTCAGTTCTGGGTTTGGGACGACCCTTGGGATGACCAGGGAGGGACGACCGGTAGCCCCTGCACCTCCAGGCGCTCCGCGACGGGCAACGGCTGTGGACGCACGGTGAGTGCCGGGCCGCCTACCGGCTCCCGGACCTTGATTTCCAGGGTCCGGGTCTGGCCGCGATYGACGGTGAGATAGGTGGAGAGCACGGGATGCCCGGACTCGGAACCGCCGGCGAGGCCGATGGGCACACCGTCGAGCCGGGCAGCGACGAGCCAGCTGCCTCGGCCCGTGTACACCGAGAGCCAGAGATTGTTCTGCGCCCGGAGATTCCCAGCGGCATCCTTGAGATCCTGCCGGTGGCGCACATAGGCCGGCAGCCCGCCGGGGGCGGCGTTGGTGAGCCGGATCGTGATCGTCGCCAGGCCGGCGCCGTTCGGCTGCCGCTGCATGCGGTAGGTGGTCTGCCGCCGTAGCCAGTAGTCCAGCTTGCTCGCCGTCGCGTTCTGGGTGACGACCCCGAGAAACGGCCCAGGCGCGTCCGGCAGCGCACCACCCAGCGCCGTGGACGAAAGAATCCGCTGCTCCTCGGCGTGGTTGCTGGATATTTCCAGCCGACCCTCGCGAGCGGCCCGTCCCAGCGCGGTCACCAGCTTCGTCGTGTCGCCGGCTCCCGACTCCACGGCCGCATAGACGGCCTGACCGACCTGGGCGAAGAAGCGGTCGCGGGCGGCCGCGTCCATGATCTCGCCATAGACGCGCGACTCGACGAGATCGACCAGGTGCCCCGCGGCCACCGACGTGCCGTCGGGGAGCACCGCGGGCCGGCTCGCGGCGAGAAGATACGACAACGTCGTGGGGTCGAGGCTGATCGTGCCGTCGACGTCGAGGCCCGTGCCGGCCCGGTAGAACGCGCTGTAGAGCCTGCCGGCCATCGGATAGTCGGGGGTCAGGTTGATATTCGCCCAGATACGGTCGGGCCAGAAGGCGCCGTAACGGGCCGCGAACGGGACCGGCAGCCCCGTCGCCGGTCGCTGCTGGGTGGGGCCTCCCGGCAGAGCACCGTTGCCCGAGATGCCGTCGATGGACAGCCGCCCGTGCTCCGCGGTCAGCAGGCCGAACCCACCGATGATCCCCCCGTTGGCGCGGGACTCGGCCGGGTTCTGGACGATCAGCAGGTAGCGACGGACACCGCCCCCGCCGAGCATCTCGGGACCGACCCGGGCGGCCAGAACAACGGTGTCCAGCGCACCGGCCAGGCGCCGGCTCCGATCGATCATCTCGGCGCGGGCGTCGGCGATGCCGCTGACCCGCCCGGCCCATCCGCAGTCCGGTACGTTCTCCGCCGCCGCCCGCAACGCGGAGAGGGCGTTGAAGGATCGCTCGGCCGGGCGGCGGACCGCGGCGAGCGCCCGGACATTGATCGTCATACGCTGGCGCAGCACCCGCGGATCGAGGGAGGGACCCAGGTCGGCCACGGCCGGCAGGCTGGTGCCGGCGGCCGCGTCCACCTCTCGGATCAGCGTCGCCGCCGAGCGCATCGGGCAGCCAGCGACGGGCAGCCGCCCGAACACCGACCACACCGGATCCGAGGTCAGGGCCCGCGCAGCGGTGGCCCGCCGCCGGATCTGCTCGATCTGCGATCGCAGCTCGGCCTCGCGGGGAAAGTCTCCGCTCAGAACCTGCCGCTGCAGGACGGCGATCCGCTGCCTGGCCTCGTCGAGACGGGACTTGGCCAGCACTCCGCGCACGACCACCCAGGCGGTCATCGCCACCAGCACAACGAGGGCCGTCGCGACCCCGGCGGCCAGCCGGCGGTACCGGGCTCGGCGACCACGGTGACGCCGGCGACCACGGCCGACGCGGTGCTGCCCCGCCCTGGCCTCAGCACCTCCACCCATGTCCCGCCCACCCATGTCCCGCCCACCCACGTCCCGCCCACCCACGGGCGCCCGCGTGAGCAGGTCCGGAACCCGGTCCAGGTCCGGAACCGGATCCAGGACCACCGGATCCAGGCCCGGAGCGGACCCGGTTCTCTCCCCCGGTGGCGAATCCGTCATGGGGAGGACGGCGGCCGGGTCGCGCCGTTGTCATCCGGCGTCGTCCCGCCAGCCGGGTCCGTACCGCGCGGTGTCCTTCCACCGACGGAGATGATCTCCTCGGCCGATCCGCGTGCCGCCGGCACCCTGACGTGCGGTCCGCCGCTCGGGACAGTCGTGGCGCTCGGGACAGTCATGGCGCTCGGGACAGTCATGGCGCTCGGGACAGTCATGGCGCTCGGGACAGTCGTGGCGCTCGGGACAGTCGTGGCGCCGTCGGGCAGCGGGTCCCGCGCCGAGCTCGACTCGTCGCCACCGTCGGCTATCCCGAGACGCGCCGTGGCGGCGGGAACCGGCGTCACGGCCGAAGCCGGAGAAGCAGGAGCCGGAGAAGAAGGAGCCGGTGACGGCAGCGACGGAGGCGAGGTGACCGGCCAAGCAGGCCGGACCCCGGAATCGGGCGCCGGGATCTCCAGGGTTCGGGGCGAGGAGGTCCTGGCGTGCCGGCCGCGTGACACGTAACCGTCGCCCGGGCCGTAGTCGTAGGCGTCGGGTCCCTTGACCGGCACCATGTTCAGCACGGTGCCGATCATCCGGGYGTCGACCGCCCGCAGCGCCTCGACGGCCCGCCGGAGGTGCTCGCGGCGGGTCCGCCCGGCCCGCGTCACCAGCAGAACCCCCTCGACCCGGGTGGCGAGCACGGCCGCGTCAGTCACCGGTAGCAGGGGCGGGGCGTCGACCAGGAGGATGTCGAAGCGGGCGGACAGCAGGTTGATGAGTCCGGCCATGCCCTTGGAGCCGAGCAGCTCGCTGGGATTCGGCGGGATGGGGCCGCTGGCGAGGACCTCTACGCGCCCCTCCCCGACCCGACCCTCCCCCCAGGGCTGCAGGACGTCGTCGAGGTCCGCGGCGCCGATGAGGACCGAGGTGAGCCCGGCGGCGGACTCGACCCCGAGGTACTCGCCGAACGACGGCCGTCGCAGGTCCCCCTCGATCAGGCAGACCCGCGCACCGCCCTGCGCCAGGGTGATCGCGAGGTTGCAGGCCACGGTGGTCTTGCCCTCGCCGGGGACCGCACTGCTCACCAGGATCGATCGAGGTCCGGTGTCCACCTCGACGAACTGCAGGTTGGTMCGCAGCTGGCGGAACGCCTCCGCCCGGGCCGAGCGGGGCTTGGCGTTGATGATGAGGGGATGCCGGTCGGCGGCACCGTCGTAGCCGATGACGGCGAGGTTGGGCAGCTCGGTCGTCTCACGGGCGTCGTCCTCACTGGACACGCTCGTGTCGAGGCGGTATCGGACGATCCCGGCGGCGCTGCCGACGATCAGCCCGAGCAGCGCTCCGAGCGCGAGGTTGCGGATCGGCTGGGGCGAGACGGGCGAGACGGGCAGCTTCGCGTGTTCCCAGACAGTCACCCGCACGGAGGGTGGTTCGTCGGCCGACGGCGTCTCGATCTTCGCAATGGTGGTGGAGAACGTCTCACCGACAGCATCTGCGATGATCATGGCTCGTCTCGGGTCGGAATCGCGCACGACGGCCTGGAGCAGCACGGTGTCCGGGACGGCGTGCGCGCTGATCTGGGCCCGCAGGGCCTCCGGAGTCGCGTGCAGGTGCAGGCGTGCGATCACGGCCGTCGCCACCCGCTCGCTGGCCACCAGGTCGGCATAGGACTTGACGCGTTGCTGGGAGAGCAGGCCTCCCTGGTAGGCCGAGGCGGCTCCGGCGCCCCTGTCCGGCGAGGAGACGACCATCGTCACCGAGGCGGCGTACTCTTTCGTCGTTCGCCAGGTCGCCATGGCGGCCAGCAGCCCGCCGAGGACCACGCCGGCGATCATGATCGTCCAGCTTCGGCGCAGAACACGGACGTAGTCGCGCAGCTCCACCCGTCGACCACCCTCCCAGGACCTAGGTCCCGACCACTCACCGTCATCGAAGACCGACTCAACATACTCGATGAGTAGTCATTCTTTTACTCTTAGACACGCTTACTCTATGGCCTCATGTGGAGACGTAGAGTAGACGGAGTGGGTCATGGTCGGTGGACAGCGCACATCGCACGGCGCGTCTCCCGGCTCAACCTCCGTCAGCGGGTCGGCCTGCAGATCACTCTGGACAGTGCGGCGCTGGTCCTGGGCCTCATCTCGGCCCAGATCGGCCGCCTGGACTTCACGCTCGGCGCGCTGAGCGATCTCGGCTTCTGGGTCATCTGCACGCTCGCCGTCTGCGTGCTCCACTTCCTGGGTACCGCCCTGCACCTCTACCTGGGGCGCTACCGCTTCGGCGGCTTCGAGGAGGTCCTCGGCCTGCTCGTGTCGGTCCTGCTCACGGTCGTCAGCGTGGCCGTCGTCATCGCCGCGTTCGGCTCCCCGAGACCCGTCCCGCTGAGCGTGCCGCCACTGGGCGGCGCGGTGGCCCTGGTCGTGATGTTCGGCATCCGCTACCTCTGGCGGCTGACCGAGGAACACCTCCGTCGGCCGAGCAGGGAGCACGCCGAACCGCTCCTCGTGTTCGGCGCCGGTGACGGGGCTGAACGGGTACTGGCGGCCATGCTGCGCACCCGGAACAGTCCTTACTACCCGGTCGCGCTGCTCGACGACGACCCGAGCACACACAACCTCCAGCTACTCGGGGTCCGGGTACGTGGTGGCCGGGAGCGAATCGGCGCCGTCGCCGAGTCGACCGGGGCCAGGACCCTGCTCGTGGCGATCCCCAGCGCTGACGGCCCACTGCTGCGGGAGATCAGCGCAATCGCCGAGGGCGCCGGGCTGACCGTGAAGGTGCTTCCCCGCGTCGCGGACCTGATCGACGGGCGGGTCGGCGTCGGGGACATCCGCGACCTCGACCTCGCCGACCTCCTCGGCCGGCGGCAGATCCGCACCGACATGTCCGCCGCCGCGAGCTACCTCGCGGGCCGACGGGTGCTCGTGACGGGGGCGGGCGGATCGATCGGTTCGGAGCTGTGCCGTCAGATCTCCGGCTACGGGCCGGCCGAACTGATCATGCTGGACCGGGACGAGTCGGCACTGCGCGCGGTGCAGCTGTCGATCTCCGGCCGGGCGATGCTCGACGACGACGCCATCGTGCTGGGCGACATCCGCGACATCGACCTGATGACCACGCTGTTCACGGAGCGCCGGCCCGAGGTCGTCTTCCACGCCGCCGCGCTCAAACACCTCCCGCTGCTCGAACGCTTCCCCGGCGAGTCGGTGAAGACCAACGTCTGGGGCACTCTGACGATCCTGGAGACGGCCGTGGCCTGCGGCGTCGACCGGCTGGTCAACATCTCCACGGACAAGGCGGCGAACCCGACGAGCGCCCTCGGCTACTCGAAGCGGATCACCGAGCGGCTCACCGCGTGCCTCGCCCGCCGGGCCCGCGGAACGCTGGTCAGYGTCCGGTTCGGCAACGTCCTGGGCAGCAACGGCTCCGTCCTGACCGTCTTCGCCGGCCAGCTGGCCGCCGGCGGGCCGATCACCGTCACCCACCCCGAGGTCACCCGGTACTTCATGACCATCCACGAGGCGGTGCAACTGGTCCTGCAGGCCGGGGCGCTGGGATCACCCGGCGAGGCCCTCGTGCTCGACATGGGCGAGCCGGTGCGCATCGCGGACGTGGCCGCCCGGCTCGTGGCTCGGGAGAACCGGCCGATCGAGATCGTCTACACCGGGCTCGGCCCCGGCGAGAAGCTCCATGAGGAGCTCCTCGGTGCGGGCGAGGACGACCATCGACCACACCACCCGCTGATCTCGCACGTGGACGTGCCCGCCCTGGACCCGACCCACGCCCTCGCCCTCGATCCCTGGGCCCCGCCGGAGGAGGTGCTGGCCGAACTCGCGGCCCTCGCCGGCGCGGACGCCGCGGCGGACGAGGTCCCGGCAGGCGCGGACCGACCCGGGGACGGGGGCGCGACCGCAGGCGGACCCCTGGCCGCCGCGGACGTGACCGGGCGGATTCCCGTCCAGCCCACGGCGTCCAACCATCAACCGCATCCGGCCCGGTGACGTTTGGGATCATCGGGTCCTGGCGGGCGACCACACATCCGGCGCAGCCTTGAGCCGTCGCCAGATCAGCGGCGGCCGGGCAGTCCTCATCATTCCTCCGGTGGAAGCAACTGGGCCAGATCCAGTCCGCGGAGGCCAGACAGATCTGGGCCTGGATTGTCATCGGTCGAGGCCGTCGACCGCACGGGACCGGATCGCGGCGAGGATCTGATCCCAGATCGTGGCGGGCAGGCGGATCTCCCGAAGGCCCAGATAGCCGTAGCGCAGGTCAACGTGACCGTCCGCGTGGCGGACCAGGCCGCCGGCTTTAGCCGGCGGAGGAGTCACGGCCGTCGGAGCCGCTGATGCAGGAACTCGGCCGCCGGGTTGCCGCCGTCTGAGCCCGCGCCGAGTGGTTACAGATCCGGTACGTCTGGTTCCGTCCAGACCGTGCCAAGGCTAGCCTCCCAGCATGGTCTGGAACAAGCGCGGGAACACCGGTGGCGGCGCCTCGTCCGGCAGCGGGGGCACGAAGCGTGGCGGGTCGGGAAGGACTCCGCTCAACGACGGCGAAAGATCAACAACCCTCACCTGCCCCCGCTGCCAGGGCGAGGGGCAGATCGGCAACCCGGCCGCGGAAAAGGATGAAGACGGCACGTTCACCGGCCGTGACCTGATCAAGTGCCCCCGCTGCGGCGGCAGTGGGACGGTGAAATCCAAATGAGTGAGCCGGTGCCGTTCATCCGCATCCGGTGCAACGCGTGCCGCCGACGGGTGAGTCGGGAGATGGAGAACGCGCGTAAGGGTGGTGCGGGCCTGCCGAGGCTGGAGCGTGATCTCGGACCGTGCCCTCACTACCGAACGGTGTGGCGGGAGGGGATGGGTCCGGGGACGGAGCCGCCGCCGGACCCATCGACGCCGGAGGAACGTCGCCAGGGCCCAGTCTGACCCCGGGCACGCCAAACGACGGCCCAGGCACCCGCGAGGGACGGCCAAGACATCTTGGTGGTGCGGGAGTGCCTGGACGGCCGAGAGTTTGTCGGATGCCGGCGGATGATCCGCCATCCAGGCTCAATCCCGGTCACCGTGGACGGCGGACGCGGGCAGCATCGCGTCCGGCGGCCCGGCGGCTGGCGGCCCGGCGGCTGGCGGCCCGGCGCGGTCCGCCCCCAGCCGGTCGGCGTACCAGGTCACGGTTGCCGCCAACGCGGTGGTGAGATCCGCCCCGGTCACGTCCGGGAACAGCGAACGCATCGTCGTCGTGTCCGCCTGGGAGTCCCAGATCTCCCCGGGCCGGGGCGCGGCGTGCTCGACGACCAGCCGCCGGCCGAGAATCTCCTCCAGCCGGGCGATCAGGGTGAGCAGATCGGTACGGGTCCCGGACCCGATGTCGACCGGGTGTGGATGGGTCAGCCGGCGGCACACCGCATCGCACAGCATCCCGGTGACCAGCTCGACAGGGATGAAATCGCGCGTCTGCCGGCCGTCCCCGCRCACCGTCAGCGGCCGGCCGGCCAACGCGGCCTCGATGAAGGTCGGCACCACGGCCGCGTACGCGTGCCCGGCGGACTGGTACGGGCCGAACACGTCGAACAGCCTGACCGTGAGCACCGGCAGACCGAAACTGGCCTGGTAGGACAGCGCATATCCCTCGGCGGCGAGCTTCGAGGCCGCGAAGGGACTGCGCGGAAGGCACGGGGTGCCCGCCGAGGGCGACAGCGGACCCGCGCCAGCGGCGGCCGACCGATCGCCAGCGGCCGACCGGTCACCATAAACCGATGAGGAGGACACGACGACGACGTGCGTCTCGGCCCGGTGGGCGACGCCGAGCACCGTCAGGGTGYCGGTCGCGTTCACCGCGTGGGTGGCCATCGGGTCGAGCAACGACCGTTCGACCGACGGCCGGGCAGCCAGATGCACGATGCTCGACGCCCCGGTGCACGCCTGTTCGACGAGCGTCCGGTCGGTCACGCTGCCGACGACGAGCTCGGCCGGCAGCCCCGCGAGATTCGACAGCGCCCCGGTACTGAGATCGTCGATCACGACGACCTCCGTGCCTGCCGCGAGGAGCGCTCTGGTCAGGTGGGCCCCGATGAAGCCGGCCCCACCCGTCACGACTACCTTCACCATTCATCACCCTTCGAGATCACGATGATACAGATAGTAGTATGATCGGTCGCCTACACCGGCCATCTCTTCACGAAGAGCGACACCACGCCAGCCAGGATGGCTCATCCAACTACTCTGAGTGTCAGATTGAACTCGCCTAGATCGGGGTCTACGGTCGCCGCGTGCCCGCTCACCTGCGCTCGCTGGTCATCGTGGGCGCGGGAGGGCACGGCCGGGAGCTGCTCGATCTGGTGGAGGCGGTCAACGCGGCCACCGAGGGTCCCCGCTACGACATCCTCGGCTTCGTCGATGACGACCGTGTGGACCCGGATCCACTCGCCCGGCGCGGAGCCGTGCTCCTCGGTGGACTCGACCTACTCGATCGACTTGACGCCGACTACCTGATCGGCTTCGCCGACGCGGCCACCCGGTCCCGCGTCGACCGGTACGCCAGCGCCCGCGGCCGACGACCGGCGACCCTCGTCCACCCCCGGGCCAGCGTCGGAGGTGACGTGAAGCTCGGGCCGGGTACCGTCGTCTGTGCTCTCGCCAGCATCACCACCAACGTCGAAACCGGTCGGCACGTAGTGGTGAACATCGGCGCCAGCGTGGCGCACGACTGCCGCCTGGGTGACTACGTCACGGTCGCGCCGGGGGCCCGGCTCTCCGGTGCGGTGGCCGTCGGCGCGCGGGCGTGGATCGGCGCGCAGGCGAGCATCGTCGGCCTGCGCAGCATCGGCGACGGGGCGGTTGTGGGAGCTGGGTCCGTCGTCACCGACGACATCCGGGCCGCGCAGGTCGTCGCCGGGGTGCCCGCCCGGCCGATCCACGTCGCACCCGAGCACGTCGCACCCGACCAGCCGCAACCCGAGTCGGGTGGGGCACGCACGACGGCGAGGCTCGCCAAACCTCCGCCCAGTCAGCGGGGCGCCCCACCGTGCGGCTGATCCGGCTGCGCCCCTGACCCAGCTGCGTCCAACGGGCCCAGCGGCACCGTCTCGGGCTCTACGATCAGCGTGTGGAGCGATGGTTCAACATGTCGGGTTGCGACAACGCGCGAGATCTGGGTGGGCTGCCCACCCTGGACGGTGCAACCACCCGATGGGGGGTATTCCTGCGCACCGACTCCGTCCAGGCCCTGACAGACGGTGACGTGCTCACGCTGCGGGAGACATTCGGGCTACGCATGGTCATCGACCTACGGGCCAAGGAGGAGGCGGAGCGGGAGGGCCGCGGGCCRCTCGCCTACGAACCGGTCACTTACCACAATCTGTCCTTTCTCCCCGGTGAATGGGTGATGCCGGACGATCCGCGCTACCCTGCCATCGTCAAGGACCGCGACTCAGCCGACCGGATCGAGCACTACCTGGACTACCTGCGCCTGGCCGGGGACTCGGTGGCCAGGGCGCTGCGCCTGCTGGCCCAGCCGACGGCGGGCCCGGCCCTGTTCCACTGCGCGGCGGGAAAGGACCGTACCGGCGTGCTCGCGGCCCTGCTCCTCAGTCTCGTCGGCGTGCACCCCGAGGCGATCGTCGCCGACTACGTCCAGACGAACGAGCGCATCGACCGGGTCAACRCCCGCCTGGCCGACCGACCGTCCTATAACCACTCGGTGACCTTGCTCACCTCGGGCCACCTGGCTTGCCGGCCCGAGGTCATGCGGGGCTTCCTGGCCGGTGTCGACGCCGGTTGGGGCGGTCCCGCGGCCTGGGCTCGGCACGCCGGTCTCACCGAGACCGACCTGCGGTCACTGCGCACGGCCCTGGTTGGATAGCTTCGCGTTGACGAAGGCCCCCGGGACATGGCATGACGACGTGGGCAACGAGACATCCCCGATCCCGGGGACGGACAATGTGCGGATGATCAATGGGGTGCCCGCACGTTCTACCCTGGCCGCGTTCATCGTCATCACCCTGATGAGCGGCTGCGGCGTACTGCGGTACCCCCACGTCGACGTGCCCGACGACCTGGTCCCGGTCTTCCGGTCCGCGGCGGCGACCTACGGTGTCCTGACCGCCGCGYAGCTCGCGGCGCAGGCCCGGGTGGAGAGCAAGTTCGACGCGCAGGCGGTCTCGCGCGCCGGCGCCCGGGGCATCATGCAGTTCCTCCCCACCACCTGGGCCGAGTTCGGGATCGACGGTAACCACGACGGGATCACCGACCCACTCGACCCGCTCGACGCCATCCCGTCCGCGGCCTTCTACGAGGCCCGGCTCGCCCAGGAGGTCGGGTATCTACCCGGTGACCGGGTCTCGCTGATCCTCGCCGCTTACAACGCCKGCCCGGCCGCCGTGCGAACCGCCGGGGGCATCCCCGACTTCCAGGAGACCAGGGCCTACGTGACAAAGGTCCACGACTGGGCGGCCACCTACTCCGACCGGCTCTGATGTCCGGCGACCGGCAGACGCCYGGCGACCGGCAGAGTCGTGGYGATGGCTCACAGGACCCGAAGTGCCTCGCCGGCCACGGCAACCTCGTCCCCCGGCGCGAGCTGCCGGCCCCGCCGGGTCTCGACCTCCCCGTTGACCCGCACCATCCCGCCCGCGAGCAGCTCCTTCACCTCGGATCCGGCCTCGACCACATCCGCGAGCTTGAGGAACTGCCCCAGCCGTATCCCGTCTCCACGAATGCTCACCTCGCGCATACCCGCAGCATCCCGCATCGCCTCCGCTCCCGCCCCACTCCCACTCCCACGCCCRCGCCCACGCCTACGACTCCTGCTCCTGCTCCTGCTCCTGTGGCCTTTCCCGCCTCGACACCATCCCCCGTTCGGTGAATTCCACGCCCGGGACCAGGCCCGACCGACCGGGGCATCCCGACCGATCAGGATCGGGCCCCCATCCGCACCACCCGTCGGAGCCACATGACAGGACCGGCAATATGACGGGACCGGCAATACACAGGGGTGCGGGACGGCTGAGGCATGCTGACGGACGTGGCAGCCTCTTCCTCGGATTCCTCCTCGGACACAGTGACTGGGACAGCCCGCCTTGAACCGGGGGCGCCCCCCGTCCCGACACCGGCAGGCGAGATCGAGCCGAGCCCCGAAACCGAGCCGAGCCCCGAAACCGAGCCGAGCCCCGAAACCGGGCCGGTGCCGGAGCAATCCGTCGACTACCCGGAGCCGCGTATCCCCGATCTGGGCAACCCGTGGTCGGCCGGCGGGGCCAGCCCCAGACCCGCCGGCGACCAGGCCCGACCCACATCGACCGGGAGCACATCCGGCGGAGAAAGCACCAGCGAGGTGATCCGCCGGGTGGAACGGTCGAGCGGGATGCTCGCATCCCGGGCGGCGGCCCGGATGGCGGAGGCGCTGCCCTGGTTCCCGGCCATGTCGGCGAGTCACCGCGCCGGAATTCAGCTCGTGGTGCAGGCCGGCATCTCGTCGTTCGTGGAGTGGTGCCGGCGGCCCGAACACGCCCGGGATCTGTCCGAGGACGTCTTCCGGGTCGCCCCGCGGGAACTCGTCCGCGCCGTGACCTTCCGCCGACTCGTCGATCTGGTCCGGGTCGCGGTGGAGGCGATCGAGGCCGAGGTGCCGAACCTGGCCGGCCCGGAGCACGAACAACGGCTGCTCGCCGATGTCCTGCGTTACTCCCGTGACATCGCGTTCGCCGGCGCGGTCGTCTACGCCCGCGCCGCTGAGGAACGCGGTGCCTGGGACGCCCGGCTGGAGGCGCTGGTCGTCGACCACGTGGTCCGGGGCGAGGTCGACCGGGCGCTGCCGTCACGGGCGGCCGCGGTGGGCTGGCGTAACCCGCCGTCCGTCACCGTCATCGTCGGCACGGCCGGGAGCAACTCGCCGGAGGTGGTGGTCGATGAGGTGCACCGGCTCGCCCGCATGGCCCAACTGGAGGTTCTCGCCGGGGTCCACCACGATCGCCTGGTGATGGTGGTCGGCGGGAATTTCACTGCCGGCAGGGACGGCATCGGCCGTCCCGAGATGACCCTCCAGCCGGAGAACAGCGTCGAACCTCCCGCCACCGCGGGTACCCGTCCGGCCGGCGGCACCGCGCCGGTGAACACTGTCCTGGACGCGGCCCGGGCACTGCTTCCCGCCTGCGGGCCGGGCCCGGTGGTGGTCGGCCCGGTGGTCGGTGACCTGACCGGGGCACCGCACGCGGCGCGGGTCGCCCTCGCCGCCACGGACGTGGTCGCCGCCTGGCCAGCCGCACCCCGGCCGGTCATGGCCCGCGCTCTGCTCCCGGAACTCGCCCTCGCGGGGAACGTCGACGCCCGGCGGGCGCTCATCGACGAGGTGTACGCCCCGCTGCGCGACGCCGGTACCCCACTACTGGAGACCACCGGGGCCTATCTCGACTTCGGCTCGTCGCTGGAGGCGACGGCCCGGGCGCTGTATCTCCACACCAACACGGTCCGCTACCGACTCCGTAAGGCCGCCGAGGTGTGCGGGCTGGATCCGGCGGACCACCGCGAACGCTTCATCCTGCATATTGCGCTCGTTCTGGGACGCCTCGACGGTGTGTTACCTACAGGCAAAACATGATCATTCAAGTCGTCCCACGACCCTCTCACCCCCGCGCGAGAATGGTCACATCGAACTACTTTGCAGGTCCGTCATGCCATTCCAGGCCGATGTCGGCGTCGCGCAGTAACGTCCGATCCAAACAGATCGGTTTGTAGGACACCTACAACAGCCGGTCGACACATCGGTGAGTGGCCGCCAGCGACAACCGGTCCTCGTGAGGGGTTAGGTGAACAGGTGCTCGCGATCCTCGCGCCCGGCCAGGGTGCACAGACCCCCGGACAGCTCCGCGCCTGGCGCGGTCTCGAGGGGGCGGAAGAACGGCTGCGCTGGTGGTCCGCCGCAGTCGGGATCGACCTGCTCGAAGCCGGGTGCGAGGCGCCCGCCGAGACGATCCGGGATACGGCGATCGCCCAGCCGTTGATCGTCGCGAGCGGGCTGATCGCGGCCGAACATCTCGGGCTGCCGGTCACCTCCCCGGTCGGACCGGACACCCTGGTGCTGGCCGGTCACAGCGTCGGCGAGATCACCGCCGCGGCCCTCACCGGCACCCTCACTGCCGAGGAGGCCCTCGTCTTGGTGGCCCTGCGGGGACGCGCGATGGCCGAGGCGTCCGCCCGGGTCGAGACCGGCATGACGGCGCTRCTCGGCGGTGATCCCGAGGCGGTGGCCGCCCGGTTGAGTGAACTCGGCCTGACCGCAGCCAACCGCAACGGTGCCGGGCAGATCGTCGCCGCCGGCACCGCCCGCGACCTCGCCCGGCTCGCCGCGGAGCCGCCCGCGGGTGTCCGGCTGCGTCCCCTGTCCGTCGCCGGCGCCTTCCACACCCGGCACATGTCCTGCGCGCGCGACGCGCTGGCCGCGGTCGCGGGTGGCCTCCGGCCCGGGGTACCGCGGGCCGCCGCGCTGTCCAACGCCGACGGGGCGATCGTCACCGACCCGGCCGAGCTGATCAGCCGGCTGGTGGCCCAGGTCGCGGCGCCGGTCCGGTGGGACCTGTGCCTCGCGACGCTGCGCGATCTCGGGGTCGGTGCGGTCATCGAACTCCCCCCGGCCGGCGCTCTCGCCGGGATCGCCCGCCGGGAACTGCCCGGTGTCACGATCCACGCGGTGAAGAGCCCCGACGACCTGCCCGCGGCCCGCGAGCTGGTCGCCGAGTACCTCGGCGCCGAACTCCTGAGCGCGGTCCCGGCAAGCCTGGCGGACCCAACCCCCGGAACTCCACCGGGCTCGACGACGGACGACGCCCTGGTGGGAGCGCAGGCATGACCGAGCTGACCGGTGCCCGCATGCTCGGCCTCGGCGTCTACCGTCCGGCCCGGGTGGTGACCAACGACGAGATCGCCCAACGGGTCGACACCTCCGACGCCTGGATCCAGGCCCGTACCGGCATCGCCAGCCGGCGCATCGCCGACGACGAGGAAACCATCGTCGCGATGGGCGCCGCGGCCGCGGAGAAGGCGCTCGCCGCCGCCGGCCTCACCGCCGACTCGATCGATCTGGTGATCGGGGCGACCTGTACCTCTCCCTCCCAGATCCCGGGTGCCGGTCCGCAGATCGCCCATCGCATCGGGGCCGGCCGGGCCGGGGCGTTCGACATCAACGGCGCCTGCGCCGGTTTCAGCTACGCGGTGTCGACGGCCGCCGACATGGTGCGCGCTGGCACCCTGCGCAACGTGCTCGTGGTGGCCACCGAAAGGCTGTCGGACTACACCGACTGGGACGATCGCAGCACCTGCATCCTGCTCGCCGACGGTGCCGGAGCAGCCGTGATCGGCCCGGCGGAGACCAACGAGATCGGCCCGGCGGTCTGGGGGCACGACGGATCCCGGCCCGAGACGATCCAGGTTCCCGGCTACGGCGACAACTCCTTCCGCATGGAGGGCCAGGCGGTGTTCCGCTGGGCGATCTCCCTGGTCCCGGTCCTCCGCCAGATCTGCGAGCAGGCCGGCGTGGCACCCGAGGACCTCGCGGGTATCGTTCCGCATCAGGCTAACCTGCGGATCGTCGAAGCGTTGGTGACGGGTATCGGCGCCACGAACGCTGCCGTTGCCCGCGATGTGGTCGATGCCGGCAACACCTCCGCCGCAAGCATTCCGCTGGGACTCAGCCGGTTGCTGGAGAGCGGCGAGATCCGCCGGGGAGACCCGGTGCTGCTGTTCGGCTTCGGTGCCGGCCTGACCTACTGCGGGCAGCTCGTGCGCTGCCCCTGACAACCTCGACCAACCCTCGACCAACCCTCGACACCGCACCGCGACCGTCCCGCACCGCACTGCGGCGAGGCGTCCGATGACCATCAGCCCGACCGCGCCCCTGATCCAGGCGCCCACGCTTCCGCGCTGGTACGCGGCAGCCCCGCGCACCACTCGCCACCGACCGACAACATCCCATCAGGAGGAACGATCATGTCCCAAGCTGACATCCTCGCCGGTCTCGCCGTCATCCTCGAAGAGGTCGCCGGTGTCGACCCGGCCGACGTGACGGCCGACAAGACCTTCATCGACGACTTGGACGTGGACTCGCTGTCCATGGTCGAGGTGGTCGTCGCCGCGGAGGAGAAGTTCGGGGTGAAGATCCCGGACGACGACGTGAAGACCCTCAAGACCGTCGGTGACGCGGTCTCCTACATCCAGCGGGCAGGTGTCGCGGCGTGACCACGCCCCCCAGGCAGGTCGTCGTCACCGGCCTCGGGGCTACTACTCCCCTCGGTGGCGATGTCGCCTCGACGTGGGAGGGTCTGCTCTCGGGCCGCTCCGGCGTCCGGCGTCTCACCGAGGGCTGGGTCGAGCAGCTCCCGGTCCATATCGCCGCGCCGCTGGCGGTCGAGCCGCCGCTGGGTCGGGTCGAGGCTCGTACCCTCGACCGCAGCCAGCAGATGGCTCTGACCGCCGCGCGTGAGGCGTGGGCTGACGCGGGCTCACCCGAGGTCGACCAGGAACGCCTCGCCGCGTGTGTGGCCTCGGGGATCGGGGGCGTGCTCACCCTGCTCCACCAGCATGACGTGATCCGGGAGAAGGGCCCCCGGCGGGTATCCCCGCACCTGGTGCCGATGCTCATGCCGAACGGCCCGGCCAGCACCGTGGGCCTGGCGTTCGGCGCGAAGGCGGGGGTGCACGCCCCGGTCAGCGCGTGCGCCTCCGGCTCGGAGGCCATCGCGCTGGCGCTGGACATCATCCGGGCCGGGCGCGCCGACGTCGTGATCGCCGGCGGTACCGAGGCGGCGATCTCGGCGCTGACCATGGCCGGCTTCGCGCAGATGCAGGCGCTGTCCCGCCGCAACGACGCACCCGAGGCCGCCTCCCGTCCGTTCGACAAGGCGCGGGACGGCTTCGTGCTCGGCGAGGGCGCGGCAATCCTCATCCTCGAGGCGGCCGAGCACGCGGCCGCCCGCGGTGCCCGGGTCCACGGCACCCTGGCCGGCGCCGGCATCAGCTCGGACGCCTACCACATCGCCGCGCCGGAGCCGACCGGTGCCGGCGCGGCCCGGGCGATCCGGGCGGCGCTGCGGTCCGGCTCGTTGGAACCCCGTGACGTCGTCCACGTCAACGCCCACGCCACGTCCACCCCCGCCGGTGACGCGGCGGAGGCGCTGGCGTTGCGCAGCGCCTTCGGTGACCACATCGACGAGATCGCGGTGACGTCGACCAAGTCGACCACCGGGCACCTGCTCGGTGCCGCCGGCGCGGTAGAGGCCGTGTTCAGCGTCCTGGCGCTGCGGGAGCACCTGGTTCCCGCGACGCGCAACCTCGACGCTCTCGACGACGAGATCGCGCTCGACGTCGTGCGGATCGACAACCGGACCATCCGCCCGGGCGCCGCGCTGTCGAACTCGTTCGGGTTCGGCGGTCACGACATCTGCCTGGCCTTCACCGCCTGACCGTCGGCAGGCTGGTCGGCTGGTCGGCTGGTCAGACGTCCACCGCCCGCACCACCACCAACCGATGTCACCCGCGGCGGCGCCGGCCACCCCACCGCCGCCGCGGCACCGCCCGCCGTTTCGGCGAGCGTCATGGTCGCCGGACCGAGTGCCCAGCGGAAGCCGGCGCATACCACAGGTGGTCGCGTATCGGCCTCCTGCGAAGCAGTCCGACGCCGCTCAGGCAAGGAGACGCACGGTGAGTCTGTCCACGATCGACCGAGTCGACCCCCGCACACCTCAGGCTCGGCTCGCCCGGTTTTTCGATCCAGACACCCTGTCGCTGTTCGCGGTCGGCGACCCGTCCGGAGTCGTTGCCGGGCAAGGGCTTGTCGGCGGGAACGAGGTTGTCGCCTTCGCGACAGATCCGACGGTACAGGGTGGCGCGATGGGGCGCGACGGCTGTGCCCGCATCGTTCATGCCATCGAGTCCGCCGTCCGGATGAACTGCCCGGTCGTCGGGATTTGGCACTCGGGAGGCGCCCGGCTTCAGGAGGGTGTCGCCTCGCTTGACGGAGTCGGCCGGATCTTCGCCGCCACGGTGCGGGCCTCCGGCCGGATCCCGCAGCTCTCGCTCGTGCTCGGGGCCGCCGCCGGCGGAGCCGCCTACGGGCCGGCCCTGACCGACATCGTCATCATGGGCCCAGGGGCGAAGGTGTTCGTCACCGGCCCGGACGTGGTGCGTTCGGTGACCGGTGAGGAATGCACCGCCGACAGCCTGGGTGGGCCGGACGTGCACTCCAGGCGCAGCGGCGTCGTGCACGTGACCTGCGACTCCGAGGACGAGGCCGTGGAGCGGACCCGGGCGGTCGCGGTGCTGCTGGCCGATCAGCGCGACATCGGCCCCGTCACCGGACGCGAGCTCGGGGAACTGCTGCCCGACAATCCTCGGCGGGCCTACGACGTGCGCCCGCTCGTGAAGGCGGTGCTCGACGACGAGGACGAGGCCGTCGAGCTCCACCCGAGGTGGGCGCCGAACATCGTGACGGTGCTGGGGCGCCTCGGCGGACGTACCATCGGGGTGGTCGCGAACAACCCGCTGCGCCGTGGTGGATGCCTCGACGCGACCTCGGCCGAGAAGGCCTCCCGGTTCGTCCGGATGTGCGACTCCTTCGGTGTTCCGTTGGTCGTGCTCGTTGACGTGCCCGGTTACCTGCCGGGTGTGGGCCAGGAATGGGAAGGCGTGGTCCGGCGGGGAGCGAAGCTGCTCTACGCCTTCTCCGAGTGCACCGTGCCGCGCGTCACCGTCGTGACCCGCAAGGCGTACGGCGGAGCGTACATCGCGATGAACGCCAGCAGCCTGGGCGCGACCGCCGTGTATGCCTGGCCGACCGCCCAGGTCGCCGTCATGGGCGCCGAGGCCGCCGTCGRCATTCTGCACCGCCGCAAGCTCGCCGAGGTCCCGGCCCAGCRCCGCCCCAGCGTCCTGGCGGAGCTGACCGAGGAGCACATCCGCACCGTCGGTGGCATCGACCGCGCCGTGGAACTCGGCGTCGTCGACGCGGTCGTCACCCCCGCCGCCACCCGGGGCGCGGTTGCCTCCGCCCTCGCCGACGCACTGACCCGTTCCCGCCCCGACAAGAACGTGCACGGCAACATCCCCCTGTAACATCCGGATCCCTGTTACCGGATCCCTGTTATCAGAGCCATTCTGTTACGAGAGTCCACCCTGGAGGAAAATGTTTACCTGATGCGAAATAACGATCTGCCGGCCGGCGTTGCCCTCCCTGGAGGTGCACGTATGACCCTGCAGATGGAGAAGGTAGCCGGTTCGGCATCGAAGGCGACAGGTGGCACGTTCGCTGCCCTGCGGGTGCCGAACTTCCGGCTCTTCCTCGGCGGCCAGATCGTTTCACTCTGCGGGACATGGATGYAGACCATCGCCCTCGRCTGGCTGKTCCTCTCGCTCGGCGCCTCCGGCACGGCGCTCGGCCTGGTCACCGCCGCCCAGTTCCTGCCGGTGCTGTTCTTCGGGCCCTACGGCGGTCTGCTCGCCGACCGGACGGACCGGCGCCGCCTGCTGATCTGCACGCAGGTGGGCTCCGGACTCGCCGCGCTGGCACTGGGCATCCTCGACCTCACCGGTACGGCCCAACTCTGGATGGTCGGGGTGGCCGCCGCGCTCATCGGCCTGTGCAACGCCATTGACAACCCGGCCCGGCAGAGCTTCGTCCAGGAGATGGTCGGGCCGGAGCACCTTCCGAACGCGGTCACCCTGAACTCGGTCGCGATAAACGCGGCGCGCATCGTCGGCCCGGCGATCGCCGGCGTCGTCATCGTGCTCGCGGGCACCGCCGGCTGTTTCCTCATCAACGCGGCCTCCTTCGGCGCGGTCCTGTTCGCCCTGCACCGCATGGACATCTCAGCGCTGTATGATCATCCGCCGATACACCGGGCGCCGGGGCAGCTGCGGGCCGGCTTCGCCTACGTGCGCCGCACGCCGGCGCTGCGCGTACCGTTGGTCATGATGGTGATGATCGGCACGCTGTCCTACGAGTTCCAGGTCGTGCTGCCGCTCCTGGCCCGGGAGACCTTCGGGGGMACCGCGGCCACGTACAGCCTGATGACCTCGGCCATGGGGGCGGGCGCGGTCGTCGGCGGCCTGCTGGTCGCCCGCCGCCGCCGGATCGGGCCCCGAGCGCTGAGCCTGACCGCGATGACCTTCGGTGTCATCCTGCTGCTCGCCGCCGCCGCGCCGACGCTGCCACTCGAGATCGCGACGATGGTGCTGCTGGGCGCGACGAGCGTCGCCTTCATCTCGACCGGGAACGCCACGGTCCAGCTCTCGGCCGACCCGGCGATGCGTGGGCGGGTGATGGCGCTGTGGTCGGTCGCGTTCCTCGGCACAACGCCGGTCGGCGGCCCGATCGCCGGCTGGGTCGCCCAGGCCTTCGGCGCGCGCGCCGGGTTGCTCCTGGCCGCGGGTGCGGCCATCGGCGCGGCGTTGTACGCCTTCGGCTCCCTTCGGGCCACGGCCGTGAAAGGCATGGCCGTGAAAGGCATGGCCGTGAAAGGCATGGCCGTGAAGGCCACGGCCATGAAGGGCACGCGCCCGGACCCGGGTCGGCTCAGTCCGATCCGGCCCCGGGTGCCGCCTCGGCGGGGCTGACGGCCGCCCGGCCGAGGTCGGGGAGCGTGTGCAGCTCATGGGTCTGCCCGCGATGAGCCTGGACCGCGTTGGAATGATAGCTCTCGGCGACAGCAAGGAAGTCGGGCTCGTGGTAACGGCGGCCGTCGACGGTGGGGCCCAGGTACCCCTCCATGATGGCCTCCACATCCTCACCAGTGATCGTCTTGTGGGTCTCCAGCGCGTGGGTGAGGGCCAGGATCTCCCGCCGGTTCGCGGCGAGCACCTCCTCGGTACGGGCATAGAGCTCCCGAAGTTTGCCCTCGACCTGCTCGCCGAACGGCCGGTCGGCGTCGATGGAGGCGTTACCCATCTCCTGTTCCAGCATGGACAGGCGCGAGGCCAGGGTCTCCCCCATCGCCGCCGAGGAGATGAAGTTGGCCACGAGCAGGGTCGCGCTGCGCAGGTCGCCGCCGACACCGACGGTATTGTCCCCCTCGAAGAACATTCGTTCGCCGACGAGCGAGGCGAGGGAGACCATCACCTGCACCTCGATCTCGGACTTCCACATGAACATGCGGTCCTCGACCGCGACGTGCGCCACGAACCCGCCGACGCCACCGCGGCGTTCGATGGTGGCGAGGTCGATCACCCGCCCACGCTGCATCCGGTAGGCGACGACGGCGTGGCACGCCTCGTGCAGGGCGATGCTGTGCCGTTCCCGGTCGATGTGCTCGTGGTCGTCGGCGAGGCCGTATTCCTTGATCACCCTGGCCCGGAGCATGTCCTGCCAGGTGATGACCTCCCGGCCGTCCTTCACCGCCTGGACCAGGGCCTCGTTGACGGTGTCCTTGATGGTCGCCCCGGTGGCCTCCGGGCTCATGATGGCCAGCCGGTCGATCTGATCCGGCGTGAGCTCGTGGCGCACCTTCGACAGATAGCCCTCGAAAGTGCGGATCCGCCCCTCCTTGCTGGGATAGCCCACCTTGTACTGCCGGTCGATGCGGCCGGGGCGCAGCAGTGCCTCGTCAAGCGACTGCGGCATGTTCGTCGCCATCATGACGAGGATGCGGTATTTGGGCGGTGGCTTGGGCCGCATGCCCAACGTCCGGCGCACCACCCGGTTGAGGAAGCCCCGCGGCTTCTTCAGGCCGGACATCTCGGTGAGCAGCGCCTGCAGGGTGCCGTCGAAACCGCCGCCGCCCCCGCCCATCACGAACTGCTCACGGGTGATCTCCGCGCGGGCCGCCTCGCTCAGGTAGGACAGGCCGTTGCACAGGTCCCCCRGACCGCCCTCGCCCACCGATCCGGGCCGGCCGGCGAACCGGCGCCCGGCGCCGGTCGGGAACGCACTCGCCGAGACCCGTCCCGCCGGGGCCGCGCTCACCGGGACGAATGCGGGCGACCCGGAACGGGCAAGCCACGACCGGGCACCGGTTCCGGCCCCGCGGCCGAATCCCCCGGCGAGCTGACCCCGGCTCCCCAGCGTGTCGGCCTCGTCAAAGAAGACGATCACCCCGCCATAACGCAGGGAGAGCTTGCGCAGCTTGCGGAACAGCGATTTCACCTTGAGGATGCCGACCCCGATGAACATCGCTTGGAAGGCACCCGGGTCGACGAACACGAAGGGCTTCCCGGTCTCTCCCGCGACCGCCTCGGCGATGAGGGTCTTGCCGGTGCCCGGCGGCCCCCAGAGCAGGATACCGCCGGGAACATGACCACCCCGGCTCTCGATCTCCTCCGGCCGCTCCAGGTAGAAAACGTTCTCCTTCACCCGGCTGACAACGTGGTCCTGCCCCCACACGTCGGCGAAGCGGGTAGTGATGTCCTCGGGGAAGTAGACGTCGACGCCGCCCTTGGACAGGAACCAGAACATCACGACGAACTGGCCAACGACGAGGGCCATGAGCAGGACGATCTGCAGGACCGCCGGGATGGCCTTCCAGACGGCGCCGGGGACGTTCACCATCGCGTCGAAGACCGAGGTATCGGCCAGGCGGGCGTAGACGAACAGGGCGAGCGCGGCCCCGACGATCCACTTCAGCGCACGGCTGACCCGGTACCGGTTCCAGTCGTTGAGCCGCAGCAACCGACGCTCGGCCTGCCCGAAGACCCGATCGGTCCAGAAGACGTAGTAGCCCGACCACCRTTCGCCCAGGAACATGTGGAGCTGGTGCACCAGTTCCACGCCCAGCAGGGCCAGGACCCACCAGCTGTTCCTGGCCTGGATGCGGATCGAGTCGGCCCACGTCATCAACGGGTTGCCGGACACGTCGGCCGCCACGACGAAGACGAAGACCGCCCCGAGCAGGAGYAGGAACTTCACCCGGTCCCAGAAGGCGAGGGGACGGCGGCGTGGCTTGCCGGCGGTCGCGCTCGCCGGCTTCGCATCCGTGCCACCGGGGTCGGGACCAGCCAGACCGGCGGCATTCGGCTTCGGGTCCCCGCCGTCGGCGGTCCCACCTGCCTGGTCTCTCACGCCCATGACTACTGACCTCGGTCCGTCGGCTCGATCGTGAAGGACTTGGCGACATCGCCGATCTGCTGACCATGCGTGGCGTAACACAGCGACGAACACGCGAGGATCAGCTGGTAGAGCACTCGCTGCCCGTTGTCGAGCAGGCTCGTCTGGTCAATGGTGACCAGCCCGGCCTGGGTCTGCACCTGGTAAACGAGGTGCACCCCGTGCACACCATCCTTCTTGTGCACAACCTCGTCCGCGAGTAGCAGGAAGTTCGGCGTCAGCCGCGCACCGTAGGGGTTCTGCCGCACGGCCTGCTCCTGCGCGGCCACCGCGTCGTCGACGGAGAGGACGAAGTTGCGCAGATCGTTGGTGGAGACCGCGTTGGCCTCCTCCGGGAGCAGGTGGYGAACCTGGACGAACCCCTTCGGCTGCGTTGCGTCCGGCACGAGGAGCCGGGTGTTGTCGAACCGCTGGGCCGCGTCGATGCCGACGACCCATTCCCGCGACATGAGACCGCGCAGCATCTCGGGGCTGACATTGCGGGCGTCGATCCCGAAAAGCGCAGGTCCGGGCATCTCCTGGTGATTCCACCCGGTCGGGACACGCACAAACGCGCCGTCCTTCTTGTTGGTTACGTATTCGTAACTCGGCGAGCCGCAGGCAGCGGCGGCGAGGAACACCGAGACGATTACGCTGAGCAGCAGCAGGGTGCCAGGGGCGGACTTTCGGCGCGGACGTGTCATCCGACGTCGAGCCTCCACGGCGAACCTCCAGCTTCGCGAGGTTGAACACATGGTGCGGCGCCGGGCCATGGTCCTTTGCTTTCCTTCGAAAAGTGTGACTCAGGACGGGGTCGACCTACGCAACCTTCGCCAAAAAGAGAGGAAGTACATACCCTCCGCTGTCGGATGCTCCGGGTGCCCGACGCCACTCCGGCACRCCGAACCCCGATTCGGTGACCGCAGGAGTCAAGGAGATCACAATAAGTCATGATCTTCCTGCGGGGCAACACGAACGCCAACCTGGAGGTGGACGCCGCTGCCCGGGCCTCGGATCGGCGTGTGCGGCATACCCCGATCCCCCCGTGGTCGAACCAACGTCCCCGGGCATACCGCACGYCTCCTCCAGATCGGGCGCCGGATCGGGCGCCGGGCCGGGCGAAACGCCATCCCGGGTGAGGCACCGTGGCCGCACTCGGACGGTGCGGCCACGGTCGGGCCGAACGCGGCATCCCAGGCACACTGTCGGTATGGCGCACTATCGGCATGGTCGTAAGGTTCCCGCGCTTCGTCCCGCGCGGCGGCACCTCATCGGCGGACTGACGGTGGTCGCGGTGTTCGTCCTGGTGGGGCTGGCCGCCTGGAACCCGATCGCGGCCCTGCCAGCACTCGCCGCGATMCTCATACTCGGCGTGATCGACTGGGTCGTCGTGACGGCCTCCCCCACCTCCGGCGACCTGCCCTCCGGACCTGCCGCGTTCACCGGGGACGAACCCGGCTGGGAGGGCGGGATGGACACACCGACGCAGGTGCTGCCGCGACTGACCTTCGGATACGCGCGGGCGTCGGCGCGTGGCGAGGAGTACGCGGAGCCGGACCAGGACGCGGTGCGCACCATGGCGATCGACATGCGCGGCTACCTCGACGAGGCGGGTCCGGGCCGGATGGGCTGAGCGGGTCCGGTCCCCGCCCGCGCCCGCGCCAGGAGGCCGAGCACGGCCGACGTCGCCGCGCGCGCAGCCGCGGCCTCCCGCTCACCATCCGTACCCCCCTCGCCTCCGCCCTCCTCACCGTGGGCACCGCCCGCGTTCCGGCCGGCGGCCAGACCAACCAGGAACGCGGTGAGTGGCGCCGCGGGACGCGCGACCCCGTGGGCGACGTCGCGCGCGAGATCGAGGACGGCGCCCACGTCGATCCGTGCCGCGTCGAGGCCGAGCTCGGCGCAGACGTCCGACACCCACTGCGCCAGGACGTCCCGCTCCAGGAGGTTCTTGTCCCGAACGTTCTTGTCCCGAACGTTGCCGGCACCCGAGCCGACGGCCGCGGCGGGCGGCGGGCGATGACGTCCGGCCTCCGGGGGCGGCGGATCCGCCGAAGCCCGATGATCGGACCACGACTGGTGATCAGGCTGCTGGTCATCGGCGGAGGTCATAGGCCTATCGTGCCGGGCCGGGCCACGCTCGCCCACCGCGGCCCAGCTGCGGGCCCGCGCCACATCCGCCGGTTCGTCGCAGTCGAGGCAGGTCCGGGCGTGCGCCCGGACCGCGGTCACCGGACGGTCTGCGAACAGRCCGCGCACCGGGCGCCCGATCGGATCGGCGGGTAGCGCCGCCCACAGCGAGGCCGTCCGCCACACCGCGGCCAGAAACTGCCGGCGGCCGTCCGGGTCGACCAGCAGCGCGGCCTGCGCCGCGGGGTCCGCGACCCCGCGGCGCAGCAGCGCGATCTCCCGGCCGGTCAGGAACGGCAGGTCGGCGGCGAGGACGGCGACGAACGGTGTGGTGATCTCGACAAGGCCGGCGGCGATCGCCGCGACCGGTCCCCCGCCGGGCGGATCCTCCCGACACCAGCGCACCCGACCAGGCGGAATCGGATCGACGGCCAGGTCGCGCCGGGGACCGACGATGACCACCCGTTCGGCGTCCAACACCGCGGACAGCACCCGCTCGAGCAGGGTGGAACCGCCGACCATCACCGCCGGCTTGTCCCGGCCGCCGAGCCGGCGCGCCCCACCCCCGGCCAGCACCAGGGCACTCCAACCCGCGGGGACACCGGCATACGACCCGGACCGGGCCACCGTCATCCGCCGATCGCGGACATCGGCCGGTCCGGCTGCCGAAAGGTCGGTTCGTCGATGCCGTGCCCCGCCTTCTTGCCCCGCACGGCCGCCCGCCACAGAGCCGCGAGCCGCTCGTCGTCCGCGCCGGCACGCATGGGGGTCCGCAGATCGCTCTCCCGCCGGGCGAACAGACAGTCACGTACCTGGCCGTCGGCGGTCAGCCGGACCCGGTCACAGGCCGCGCAGAACGGCGCCGACACCGAGGCGATCACCCCCACCCRCCCGGGCCCACCGTTCACCTCGAACAACTCGGCGGGCGCACTGCCGCGGCCCGGCAGCGGCGTGAGGGTGAACTCCGCCCGCAGGCAGGCAAGGATCTCGCCGGCCGTCACCATCGTGTCCCGACGCCACGCGTGCTGCGCATCCAGCGGCATCTGCTCGATGAACCGCAGCTCGTAGCCCTCCCGCAGACACCAGCGCAGTAACCGGGGGGCTTCGTCGTCGTTGACGCCCCGAACGAGGACGCTGTTGACCTTGACCGGGGTGAACCCGCTCGCGGCGGCGGCGGACAGTCCTGCCAGCACGTCACCGAGCCGCTCCCGGCGGGTGATCCGGACGAACCGGTCCGCGTCCAGCGTGTCCAGGGAGACGTTGATCCGGTCCAGACCGGCGGCCCGCAGCGGGCCCGCCAGGCGGGCCAGGATCAGACCGTTCGTGGTGACGGACAGTTCGGGCCGCGGCCGCAGGGCCGCAAGCCGCGCCACCAGCTCCACCAGACCCGGACGCAGCATGGGCTCACCGCCGGTGAGGCGAACCTCGGTCACGCCGAGCCGCCCAACCGCGACGCCAACCAGCCGGACTACCTCGTCGTCGGTCAGCATCCGCTCGCCAGGGAGCCACGCGAGTCCCTCGGCCGGCATGCAATAGGTACACCGGAGGTTGCAGCGGTCCGTCAACGACACCCGCAGGTCCGTCGCGATGCGACCATGGGTGTCGGTGAGGCTCATTCCTCCAGGGTAAGAGCCGTTCGTCTGAGTCGCGGCTCGTCCCGAGTCGGGCCACGCGGCGGCGGACTCACCGGCGGGACGCGATCGGGACGGAGAGGCCACGACGTGGGCAGTCGGACCGTGGCCGCCCCGATCGCCTGCGAGACTACAACTCGTGCGGTCGACGGACGTCCGCGGTCACTGGGCGGCGGTTCGGCCCACGGCACCGCGGCAGGGTCGGCGGGGTCGGCGGGGTCGGCAAGGTCAGAACATCGGTAGGGGAGGGCTCGGCGATGCAGGTCTTCGGGGTTGACGTCGGCGGAAGCGGAATCAAGGGCGCTCCGGTCAACGTCGAGGACGGGTCGCTGGCCGCGCCCAGGTTCCGGCTGGCGACTCCGCAGCCGGCCGAGCCCACCGCGGTGGCCGCGACCGTGGCGGAGGTGGTTGGCCGCTTCGGCTGGTCGGGACCGGTGGGAGCCACCCTGCCCGCAGTGGTCAAGAACGGGGTGGCGCTCACGGCGGCGAACATCGCCCCGTCCTGGATCGGCACCGACGTGGTGTCCCTGTTCGCCGAGGCGCTGGGCGGGTCGGCCGCCGCCACGGGCCCGGTGGACATCACCGTGATGAACGACGCGGACGCGGCGGGCATCGCCGAGATGACCTTCGGCGCCGGACGCGACACCACCGGCCTGGTCGTCGTGACGACGTTCGGAACCGGGATCGGTACCGCGCTGTTCCTCCACGGCCAGCTCGTGCCCAACACCGAACTCGGCCACTTGGAGATCTCCGGGCACGACGCGGAGACCAGGGCGTCCGATGCGGCCCGGGAACGCGAGGGCCTCTCCTGGGAGAAGTGGGCCAAACGGGTGACCAGGTACCTCAACACCATCGAGGCGCTGCTCTGGCCCGACCTCATCATCATCGGTGGTGGGGTGAGCAAGAGAGCGGACAAATACCTCGACCAGCTCGAGGTGCGTACCCGAGTGATCCCCGCGCAACTCCAGAACGAGGCAGGCATCGTCGGCRCCGCCATCTCCGGCCTGGTCGACCAGAACCGGCCCCGACCGGCTGCCCGGCCCGCCCGCCGCCGAGGTCCCGCGACCCGCCCCCCGGGCGGCAGGCGACCATAATCCACCGGTCGCGAGTCCACTCGTCCCGGATCCGGACGTTCCGGGACTGCCCGAACAGGCCCAACACGGTCAGACTGTGCGTGTCGCCCGCCGCCACGCCCGCGACCGACGCCATCGATGGCAGGCTGTCAGCTACCGGGACGCACAGGCCGAAGGCGGGTTGACGCATCATGCTGACATCCGCTCCCATGCGCGTCCGGCGCAACGGTCCGCCCGCCGCGGCACGGCGACAAGCGGTACGGCTTCGACGGAGGAGGAGGCGCCATGCGCGAGCTGCGGGCGGTCGCACTCAGCGAGGACGGCGGCTACCTCGTGCTCACCGACGCGAACGGCAGGACGGACGGCGAGCAGTTCCGGGTGCCCGTGGACGACCGGCTGCGCGCGGCCCTGCGCGGTGTGCGTCGCAGCGAGGTGCGTACCGAGAGCGCGCTCACCCCACGGGAGATCCAGGCCAGGCTGCGCGCCGGGGAGACCGCGGCGGAGGTGGCCAGGGCCGCCGGGATCCCGGTGGAACGGGTGGAGCGCTATGAGGGTCCCGTCCTCGCCGAACGTGCCAGGGTCGTGCAGGAGGCGCGGGCCGCGCTGCTCCCCAAGGATCCGGGGGGCGTGCCGGGACGGCCGTTGGGCGAGGTCGTCGACGCGCGGCTGATGGGAGCCCAGGACAATCCGGCCGCGGCGCAGTGGGACGCGTGGCGCCGCGTCGACGGCATCTGGCTCGTCCAGCTCACCTCGGAAAGCCGCTGCGCCCGCTGGACGTGGGATCCGGTGGTGCGCCGGGTGCGCCCACATGACGACGCGGCCCGCACTCTTGTGGCGCCGGAGACGGCAGAGCAGCCGGCGCCGGTGCCCGCACCGTCATCCGTACCATCATCGTCGGCGGCGCTGCGGGCGGCGGGGCCAGCGCTCACCCTTGTGCACGACCAGGGCATCCCCGCCACCCCGGCCACCCCGGTCCAGCCGATGGTCGCTGCGATGGCGGAATCGGGCCTGCCGCCGGGAACACCGGCCCCGCAGCACGGCCTCCCCGAGCGACAGTACCCTCCGCCCGCGGCCCTGCCCTCCCACCCGGCCGCGTCGTATCCCGGGGATAACGCATATCCCGGGGATAACGCGTATCCCGGGGACACCGCGGGCGGTGGGATCGCGCCCGGGGCACCCGGGTCGCCCGGGTCGCCCGGGTCGCCCACCCGTCCGGAGACGATCCAGGCGGCCGAACCGCAACCCGTGGTCGCGGACACCCGATCCGCGGACACCCGAGCCGTGACCCCCTGGTCCGTACCTGCCCGGTCCGCAGACCCAGCGGCCCCGGGAGACCCGCGCGCGGTGGAGCGGAAGGCCGCCCGGGCCGAGGAAGCCGAGTCCCTGGATCGTCCCGTCCGGCCCGAACCGATCCGCGGCGAGGTCGCTCGCCGGACGGCCGCGACGGGGCGAGGCGTTCCCGGCAGCCGCCCCAGGGTGGGGTCCGCGTCCGGGACCGGACGATCAGGAGTGCATTCCCGACCGGCCGTCGCGCCGGCCGGTCCGCAGCCCGTGACATCCGCCACGTCTCCCACCGGGGCAGCCGCCAAGCTGCCGGTCCCGGGCTCGGCGCAGGTGCCTCCCGTCGCCGGCGGGGAGCGGGGCGGGACAGCCGCCGCGGCCCCGGCCGGACCGGAGCCGTCGGCCCCAGACGTCGGTACGGCAGCGCGATCCGCTCCCGCCGAACCGGCCGCGCTAGCGGGCACCGATGCCGCCGCAGCCGCCGCGGCCGCCGTGACCTCGGCACCAGCCGCCCGAGCCGCCGGATCCGGCACAGATTCCACGCCCGGGGCGCGCCGCACGGCAGCCCGGCGGGAAGCCCGGCGGGAAGCCCCCGCCAAGGCTCCCTCCGCGCAGACGGAGGATGCGCCGGACGGGACCGACGAGATGACCGTAGACACATCGAGCGCCTCCGCTGCGTCACGGGCACGCCCGAGTAACACCGCCCGTGGGAACGAACGTCCGGCAGGCGGTCGACGCGGACGCAAGTCAGTGCCAGCATGGGACGACATCGTCTTCGGTGCCCGACGTCCCTGATCAGACGACCGGGCGTCCGAGACGGGTACCCGTTCGTGGTATGGAGGACCACGGACACCACGCCGCTCTGGATGCAACGACGCCACGAGAGCCGGCTGTGAGTAAACCGTCACATGGTCAGTTGGAACGTCTGACCGCCTAACACAGTTGGAGTAGATGTGACAGGGACTATCACGAAGCCGACGCTGACCAATCTTGATCGTTGCGACCGGTGCGGTGCCCAGGCCTACGTGCGGGTCGTGCTGCCCGGGGGCGGCGATCTCCTGTTCTGCCGGCACCACGCGAAGTCGCACGACTCGAAGCTGCGTGAGATGGCTGTTGAGTATCACGACGAGACCGACAAACTCAGCGTGTCCTGAACTCGGCCGCCCAGGCACCCTGAAGGGGCACATCACGATCTAGCGATGTGTCCCTTTTGGCGTATCCAGGATCCCTGACCACTTCCCTCGCCGCTGGCCGGCGGCCCATCCGTTACTCCGGGCGGCCTCCGCCGCGATCATCCACTCCGTTCCCGGGTGCCCTTCGGCACCCGGGAACGCCAGGCCATACGGTGGGGGCCGTGTCCGCCGCGGGAAACAAAACACCGGCTCCCGTGGCATCGTCCCCGGTGAGCGGCCGCTGGATGGTGTTGCTGCGCAGGGTGGTCGTCGAGGTGAATCCCGGGCTGCTAACGCGGGCCAGAGACCGTCACGCCGCGACCTGGACCGCCATCCGGCGCAGCACGCTGTTCCACCGGCTGGATCGCCAGCGCCGCCGGCTGCCCCGAGGACCCCTGCGACTGGCCCATCGGACCATCACCAATGCCTGGCGGCACCGGGTCCTGGGGCTTGCGGCCGAGGCGGGATTCTGGCAGCTGCTGTCCCTGCCCCCACTCCTGCTGTCGTTGTTGGGAACGCTCGGCTACGTCGGTGACGCCATCGGAGCCGACGCCCTCGACAGCGCCCGGCAGAGCATCCTTCACGGCGCCGGCGGCCTGCTGACCGAATCGGTGGTCGACGACGCGGTGCGCCCGACCATCGACCAGATCCTCTCCCGTGGCCGACCGGATGTGATCTCCATCGGTTTCGTGCTGTCCCTGTGGACCGGGTCGACCGCGATGGCGACCTTCGTCAACACCATCACCATCGCCTACGGCCAGCGCGAGCTGCGCTCGGCGGTACGCAGCCGGCTCCTGGCGCTGTGGCTGTTTCTCGCCCAAGTGGCCAGCGGGGTCATCCTCCTGCCGGCGCTGGTCCTGGGGCCCGAACTGATCTCGCGGATCTTCGACGCCAGTCGCCATCCCCTCGTCAGTACCCTGATCACACTGCTTTACTGGCCGGTCGTGGGACTCGTGGCCCTGGCGATGCTGACCTCGCTGTACCACCTCTCGCTGCCGGTACGCCGACCCTGGTGGCGGGCGCTGCCCGGAGCGATCCTCGCGCTCGTCTGCTGGCTCGTGGGCAGCGGCGTGCTGCGGTACTACCTGGAGATCGTGTTCAGTCACGAACTGGTCTACGGCTCGCTCGGATCACCGGTGGCGGCGCTGCTGTTCTTCTACATCACCGCGCTGGCCGTGTTGTTGGGCGCGGAGCTCAACGCGGCGCTGGACGAGCAGCCACCGCGCCGCCGGGGCAGCCACTCGGCGCTGAACGCCTTGAGGCCGCCTCAATAGGTGCAGGACACCCCGCCCGCGTCACCCGGGACGGACCTTCCCGCCGCGCTGGTCGGGGACCAGACCACCGGTACCGCGGCGGACACCGGTACCGCGGCGAAGGAGCCACCCCCCGCGCCGGCCGGGAGTGCGCCGGTGGAGCTCCCGTCGGCGACACGACCGCCGAAGGGCTTGAGGAAGGTGCCCAGCTGGGCTGGATCAGGAACTAGGACGCTCTGCCCCCCGCGGGTGCCAGCTGCCGCCGGCACCGTCGTGAACGCGACGCCGCCCGATCCGATCGACTGCATCCGCACCGCGAGAAACCGGAGGTCGGCGAGGGAGGTGGCCTCGTCGAGCGTCAGCGCCGAGGTGGCGGAGTCGACCACCCCGAGCAGCTTCGCCGGGTTGAGCAGGGTGTCCGTCGACGCGATCCGCTGGAAGACGGCACCGAGGAACTGCTGCTGGCGGCGGATGCGGTCGATGTCGCTCTCGGGTAGGCCATACCGCTGCCGGACGAAGGAGAGGGCCTGCGCCCCGTTCAGCGTGTTCTCGCCGACCTGACCGGAAAACCCGGAGTAATGGTCGTGCAGGTTGTCGAAACCCCGTGCCTTCAGCTCGGGGGGAAGCTCCTTGATGCAGACGGTGACCCCGCCGAGGGCGTCCGTCATCCCCTGGAAGCCGATGAAGTCGATCTGAACGTAGTGGTCGACCCGGATCCCGGTGAGGTTCTCGATCGTGGCCACGAGCAGGGACGGCCCGCCGTAGGAGAAGGCGGCGTTCAGCTTGGACCGCTGCGCCGCGTGCTGCGTGCCCGCCGCGTCGGTGTACGCGGGAATCCGCACCCACAGATCCCGGGGGAAGGAGATGAGAGTCGTCGAACCGTCGCCGTCGAGGTGGGCGAGGATGGTCGTGTCCGACCGCTGCCCCTCGACCTGGCCGAACTCGCCGTTGGTCCCCGTCCGAGTGTCCGACCCCACGAGCAGGATGTTCTGCGTTCCGCCCGATGCGGACGCCGGCCGGTCCGCGCTGGCGGAGAAGGCCAGCGGGATGTGATGCACCCTACCGTCGTAGTGCTTCAGCACGGCCCAGCCACCGGCCGCCAGGATCAGGACGAGGGTCGCCAACACCGCGGCCATGGCGGTGAGACCGCGCCGTAAGCCGCCCTGCCCGGGTGCCACGGGACCCTCCGGGGCCGGCCGGTCATACCGGGGCTCGGCCGCCGGGTGATCGATGGGGTACCGGCCGTAGGGATCGGGGTAGGCGCCGGGGGGTACGCGCGGCTCGTCATCATCGTGACCCCGCGGAGCGGGCCGGTGCTCCCGGCGCGGCCACTGCCCGACGGGCCAGTCCTCCTCAGGGGCCCGGCGTGGGTCCCGCGGGTCACGGACGGACCGGCCAGGCCGCTCGCCGTCCCGGCGTCCCGCCGTCGGCCCGTACCGTTCCGGACGATCCGGAGGCCAGGTCATGGCCGCGTCCTCCTCCCTCATCCACCGGGATGAGATCATCCGCGCCAGTGGCGCCGCCCGGGGTCGGCACCGTCCACCACCGGCGCGAACCCGCCGGACCACCTTGGCACGACGTGGGCGCGGACGGACCGGAACCCTCCCGGACAGTCTTTTCGATGGTGACGGGTGACGGGCGTCATGGCATTCCCGAGGGGTTGTCGGATGTACGACCTCGCAGGCCCCCGGCCGGCCCGCGGACCGTGCGGACTCCGACGGCGCCGCCCGGACCGTCCCGGCCGAGCCGAGCGGCGGCGGACCCCGGCTGACGCCGAGCATCGAGACCGGTCGCGGGCCCGATCCCGATCCTGCGATCCCGACGACAGCCACGGGTATCGGGATGCGCAACAATGATGCCGGTACCCGATGGTGTTCGCGACACGCGTAAGAGTTCGGTGATGGCGTGGGTGGGCGGGCCGAAGGCCCGGCCGGTGTTGCCGGTCGGGTGGTTTTCGGCTTGTGGGTGGGGTTAGGG
>NZ_MRUJ01000053.1:0-2570 GCF_002099325.1 Frankia sp. KB5
GCGGTGCCCCCGATACCACCGGACGGCTGGTGCATCATGATCCGCGCGTGCGGCAGGGAGTAGCGCTTGCCCGACGCACCGGCGCAGAGCAGGAACTGCCCCATCGACGCGGCGAGACCGAGCGAGACGGTCGCGACATCATTCTCGACGAACTGCATGGTGTCGTAGATCGCCATACCGGCGCTCACCGACCCACCCGGCGAGTTGATATAGAGGAAAATGTCGCGGGTCGGATCCTCCGCGTTGAGCAGCAGGAGTTGCGCGCAGATCGCGTTGGCGATCGAGTCCTCGACGACCGAGCCGAGGAAGACGATGCGGTTGGCCAACAGACGGTTGAACACCTGGTCRTCGAACGCGGGTCCACCCTGACCGGGTGCACGAAGGTCCGGACCCGGAACCGGCAGGCGCGGGGCTGCGATGTTACTCACGGTCAGCTCCTCGACTTCCTCACATGGGACGGCTGATTGACCGGCTCGACACTATCTGTGACACGCCCCAGTTCCCGCCCTTCCCGCCCGATGTTCGCGCTGGGCGTGAGGACGGGCCAGCCCGGCCAGCCCGGGGCCGGTGGGCGCTCATGGCCAGCCGGGTGCGGGCTGGTTCGGCGCGGCGCCGTCCGGTCACGGAAGGCGGCGATGATGAGACGAACAGCGGGGCCGGCCACGGTTCCAGGTGGGAACGGTGACCAACCCCCACGGTTCGCCTGTTATGACCCGATGGTTGCTTCGGGAGGAACGCGACCGCGCCAGCGGCGAGGCGCTGATCAGCCGTTGCCGTCGGTCTCCGCCTCGACCGGCTCGACCGGCTCGACCGTGGCGTCCCCGTCCCCGGGGGCGACGGCCTCCGCCGCGACGGTGACATCGCGGTCATGATCGGCGTCGGCATCGGTGTCCGGCTGCGAACGGGCTGGCAAAGCGAGCTCGACGGGGGTCCCCGCACCGTCGACGACCTTGGCGTTCTCCAGCAACAGGAAGAGCGCCTTGGTCCGCAGGACGTCGGCCATCAGGGCCGTGAGACCCTCGCCCTGCGCAAGCTGCTGAGCGTAGACGTCCGGCTGCACCCCGGAGCGCTGAGCGCGCAGGATGAGCTGCTCCATCAGCTCGCCCTGGTCGATCCCGATCGACTCGGCATCGATCACCGCGTCCAGGATGAACTGGGAGCGGATCGCCTTGCCGGCGGACTCGCGGACCTCCGCGTCGAACTCCTCCTCGGTCTGGCCGAGGGTCTCCAGGTAGGACGGGCGGTCCGTGCCGATGTACTCCAGCTCGCGGGAGAGGCGGTGCTCACGGGCCTCGATCTCGCCGGCGAGCAGCGAGCCGGGCACCGGCACCTCCACCCGCTCCAGGAGGCTTTCCAGCAACTTCTCCCGGGCCTGGYCGACCTGTTCGGTGCGGCGCGACTGCTCCAGGCGCGTCCGGATGTCCGCGCGCAGCTCGTCGAGGGTGTCGAACTCGCTGGCGGTGGTCGCGAAGTCGTCGTCCAGGGCCGGGAGCTCCTTCTCCTTGACCCCGCGGACCGTCRCCGTCACCTGGGCGGGCTGACCGGCTTGCTCACCGGAGAGCAGCTCCGTGGTGAAGGTGCGGGTCTCGCCGTCCGTGGCGCCGATGATCGCGTCGTCGAGACCCTCGACCAGGTTGCCGCTACCGACCTCGTAGGACAGCCCGGTCGCCTCGGCACCATCGATCGGCGTGCCGTCCGCCTCGGCGGACAGGTCGAGCGAGACGTAGTCACCCGCCTGCACGGCCCGCTCCACCGGCGTGAGCACCGCGAAACGATCACGCAGCGCGCCGAGCTGCTCCTCGACCTGCTCGTCGGTGACCTCGACGGCGTCAACGGTGATCTCAAGCTCCGAGAACTCCGGCAGAGTCACCTCGGGCCGGACATCCACCTCGGCGGTGAAGACGAGCTGGCCGCCGTCGGCGAACTCGGTGATGTCCACCTCGGGCCGGGACAGCACATCGACCTCCTCGGCCTGCACRGCCTCGGAGTAGAGCTGCGGCAGCGCCTCCTGGACGGCCTCGTCCAGGATGACACCCCGGCCTAGCCGCTGGTCCAGGATGCGCGGCGGGACCTTGCCCGGCCGGAAGCCCGAGACCCGGACCTGGCGGGCAAGCTTGCGATATGTGGCCTCGAGCGAGGGCTTGAGCTCGTCGAAGGGCACCTCGACAGTGAGCTTGACCCGGGTCGGGCTGAGGGTCTCCTTGGTGGCCTTCACGGCGCGGCGGTCTCCTGGTACGACGTTGGACAGGGGGTGACACGCCGAGGGTATCGGTCGGGGCGGGGAGACTCGAACTCCCGATCTCCTGCACCCAAAGCAGGCGCGCTAGCCACTACGCTACGCCCCGAGGCGTCGCCTGCTCATTCTACGGGGTAAGCTCGCATCGATCACCTCGCGGGTGTAGCTCAATGGCAGAGCCCCAGCCTTCCAAGCTGGCCATGCCGGTTCGATCCCGGTCACCCGCTCCACTCTGGGTCAACCGTGTCCGCGCGGAGGCGGACCTTGTCGTTCCGCCATGTCCACCGGGCGGGCCGAACCCCCCGAACCCCCCACGTACCGAACAGACCCGGCT
>NZ_MRUJ01000054.1:0-3632 GCF_002099325.1 Frankia sp. KB5
GTCCGCGCGGAGGCGGACCTTGTCGTTCCGCCATGTCCACCGGGCGGGCCGAACCCCCCGAACCCCCCACGTACCGAACAGACCCGGCTCCAGGCGTGGTTGGTCTCTTGCCGGTCAGAGGGAGCGGGCGATGAGCTCCTTCATGATTTCGTTGGTGCCGCCGTAGATCCTCTGGACGCGGGCGGCGGCGTACATGCGGGCGATGGGGTACTCGGTCATGTAGCCGTAGCCGCCGAAGATCTGTAGGCAGCGGTCGACGATCTCGCACTGCTTGTCGGTGGCCAGGTATTTGGCCATGGACGCGGTTGCTCCGTCGAGCCGGCCGGCCACATGCTCGGTGATGCAGTGGTCGATGAAGGTGCGCAGCGCCAGCGCTTCGGTACGGCACTCGGCGAGCACGAACCGGGTGTTCTGGAATTCCAGCAGGGGTTTGCCGAACGCCGTGCGCTCCTTGGCGTAGGCGATGGCCAAGTCGACGGCGTGTTCGGCGGCGGCCGCGGCATTCACCGCGATGGACAGCCGTTCCTGCGGCAGCTGCTGTACCAGCTGCACGAAGCCTTGGCCCTCGGCCGGACCGAGCAGGTTGACCGCAGGCACCCGCATGTCGGTGAAGGCCAGCTCGCGGGTGTCGGTGCCCATCGCGCCGATCTTCTGCAGCACCCGGCCGCGTTCGAACCCCGGCAGCCCCTGGGTTTCCGCCACGATCAGCGACAGCCCTCTGCCGCCGGGCGCGTTGCCGGTGCGGGCCACGATGATGAGCAGGTCACAGTGGGTACCGTTGGTGATGAACGTCTTTGCACCGTTGATCACGTAATGGTCACCCTCACGCCGGGCGGTGGTGCGCACGGCCTGCAGGTCGCTACCGGTGCCCGGTTCGGTCATCGCGATCGCGCCGACGAACTCACCGGACGCCAGTCTGGGCAGCCAGCGCTGCTTCTGCTCGTGGTTGCCGTAGGCGTTGATGTAGTGCGCGACGATCGGGCTGTGCACCAGGTAGGCCCAGCAGTCGTCGGCGATGTAGCCCTGCTCGCGCAACACCACGGCCTCGTGCGCGAACGTGCCGCCACCGCCGCCGTACTCAATGGGGCAGCTGATGCACAGCAGGCCGATCTCGCCGGCCTTGTTCCAGAACTCGCGGTCGACCGCGTGCTGCTCGGTCCACCGCCCGTGGTTGGGTTCGGATTCCTTGGCCAGGAAGGTGCGGGTGAGGTTTTGGAGCTGGTCGAGCTCCTCGGTCATCCACGATGATCGGTAGATCATAGTCTGTCCTCAGTGGCCGGTAAAGTTGTCGGTGATCCGTTCGGCGATTTTCGTCGCGGTGGCAAGGGTTCCGGTGTCGGGGACGACCTCGGCGGCCAGCCTGGCGGCGAGCGCGTCGGCGAGCGCGTCGGCGGCGATGATCGRCTCGCCGGTGAGCAGCATCCGCATCGCCGTGGCCTTGCCGGCCGCGTGCACCAGCCGCTGGGTGCCGCCCGCGCCCGGGATCACCCCGAGGGTCACCTCGGGCAGCCCGCCCTTCGAGGCGGAGTAGGCGGTCTGGCCGATCTGCCTTGCAAAGGCCGCGGTCGACGCGGTGTTGACGATGACGGCTTCTCGGATACTCATGCTGTCCGACGGTACGGCAGGCTATACAAACGGTCAGCTGATCATCCTGCTCGCCGACCTCACCCTCAGCCAGGTCCGCGACCTACGTGCCGCCGGCATTTCCACCAAGCCCGATCCAGAGCACACCCAGGCGCTGGGCATCCTGATCCGCGAACTCGGCCCTCGCCCGCTGCAACCCATGGTCGAGCAGTTCTGGAACCGCCTCGCCCAGGACGCGCCCACCGCCGGACCACCGCCAGAGCTGGAGATCAAAATCAGACCAGTCCCGTGACCCTGACGCAGGGCTCCGGCGTGCCTGCGGTGACGTTCTCCCGTGCCGCGGCGGGTGCGGCCGAACCCAGCTGCGTGTTCCGCCCCGGTTCAGCCTGACCACCCGGTTCAGCCGCGCAGCGCGGAGCGGTCGGTGAAGCTTCGGCTGCAATTCGGAGGCAAGAGGTATTTTGCGGGGGCTTCCCGACAGCGGACCGGATGCGGATCAAATATTCAGAGGAGGCCGATGGTGAGGCGTCGTGGCTGGCTCCCGGTAGCCGCGTGTGTGGGGATCGGCCTCAACAGCATCCGGCTGCGCGGCCGGGTAGGTGCCATCGACGTCATCGAATCGGTGGACCATGGGCCCCCGGGGGGCGCGCCCGGCTCGGACGACCCTCACGCGCAGCGTCCGCCGTACGTCCTCCTCCTCGCTTCCGGAGTGCGTCTCGGCCCCGAGCATCGCCGCGCGGCCGACGCGTACGCGCGTCGGCACGGCTGCGAGGTCCTCGACCTGGTCCCGGCCGAGATGTCGGCGCACCGGATCCTCGACCTGGCGCGGATGGTCGACCCGTCCACCTACCGGTCAGCCCGRCTGGCCCGCGGTCGCGGTGCCTTCCAAGCGGTGCTCGTCGATGCAGAGGTGCTGGCCCGCACCGGCCTCACCACCGCGGACAGCACCGATCTCACCGACCTCACCGACCTCACCGAGGCCGAGCTCGTGGCCGTGCTCGAGACGTGCAAACGGCACGCCGCCGCGTCCACCGACCTCGCCGTGCTGCCCGGCCTGGTCGGTGCCGAGCCGGACGACGGGCGCACCCGGCTGTCCGTGCACCGCGCCGCCTATGCGTGGGAGCCCGCCAGACGGGTGCTGCCCGCGCTGCGGGACGCCGCCATCCTGCTCGGGGCTACCAGCAACCCGCTCGCGGCACTCGCGGCGGTGACGATGTCCTGGCTGCAGCCGGTCGCCGTGGGCGGTAGCCGACTATGGGTGACGCCCGGGACGCTGCGGCGCAGCATGCTGACGCGGCGACGCGGCGCCCTCCTCCAGCTGGTGGGGATGCCGAGCCGAACCCGTGATCTTCTCGGCGCACCGACCATCGGCCCGGACCCGGCGACGTGCCCGCGGGCTCCGCGACCGATCAGAACGGCGGGCAGGCTCACCCCCACGGAGATCGCCGAGAAGAGATCCCAGTACCGGCGGGAGCTCGCCGGCGGTCTTGACCGGTTCCTCGAGTCGCCTCGCACGACCTGCCCGTGGTGCGGCGGAAACGACCTCTCCGTACGCATGAATGGCCGCGACGTCTCCCAGGGGAAGCCCGGCCGGTTCCGCTACGACCGGTGCGGCGACTGCGGCCACGTCTTCCAGAATCCCCGACTCTCCTTCGAAGGTCTGGACTTCTACTACCGGGACTTCTACGACGGGCTCGGCGCCGCCATGATCGAGGAGGTCTTCGGATTCAGCCCGGGCCCTTATCTCCACCGGGCCAGCCTGTCGATACCGACGCCCCGTCGCTGGTTGGACGTGGGAGGCGGCCATGGACATTTCTGTAACGTGGCGAGAACGGTCTGGCCGACGACGTCGTTCGACGCACTCGACATCGGGGCGGGCATCGAGGAGGCGGAACGCCGACGCTGGGTGGATCGGGCCTACCGCGGATTATTTCCCGATATCGCCGCCGATCTGGCTGACCAGTACGACGTCATCAGCATGTTCCACTACCTCGAACACACCCGGGATCCGCTGGCCGAACTGGATGCCGCCGCACTCGCGCTGGCCC
>NZ_MRUJ01000055.1:0-21601 GCF_002099325.1 Frankia sp. KB5
TCCCAGACCTTCTTGTCCCAGCTCTCCTTCTCCCAGCGAATCTTGGTCCAGTGCTCCTTGACGACGTGCTTGGTGACGTGCTTGTCCTTCGGGCCRTCGTGACCATCGAAGGYCAACGCGCTCGTGGCCGCGGGCCCCGCGGCGACGACCAGAGCCGCCGTCGTGGACAGAGCGACAACTGCGGCTTTTCTCCTTGCGGAACTTCCCATGATTCCCCCATGGCTAATAGAAAATGACCAAATACTGCCGGCGGTGGAGGCCATTTCGGCCAGCGAGAACCGAAATTGGATCACCGGCCGAGCTCGAGCGATCCGCACTCAGGCTGATTTCCGCGGAGAAACGCGCTTCCACGTAAGTGACACAGCCCGCCCCGGGATCCTGGGATCTTCCCCTCCCGGCACCTCCGACTACGGAGAGTAGCGTCGCCGTTGCCAATAGGTGGGAGGCGCGCATGATCGACTCGGGTGAGTCCATCCGGGTGGCTCCAGCGGAGTCCTCGACGGCGACACCACCTGACGGATCATCTGACAGCCCCACGATGGGGCGCCGATCGGGAGGCATCGGCATCAGCCGGCCCGTTCGTGGCGGGGTTACTGTTCGCTGGCTGTTCCGATCGGCATCGAAAAACTGGTAGAAATTGCACCCGCCGACTCGCCGATCATGATCGACCGGTAATTGACCGATATTCCTGGCGGCGGCGCGACAACCTCCCTAGGCTGCCTTCATGACGGGTTACCATCTGGCCCAGGTGAACATCGCCCGACTGCTCGCGCCGCCCGGCTCCTCCGCGCTGACCGACTTCGTCGCCGGTCTCACCCCCACCAACACGCTCGGCGACCGGCAGTCTGGTGTCGTCTGGCGCCCGCGGCCCGAGGATGGCGACACCGCCGTGCGCACGTTCGTGTGGGAGGGCGACGGCGACCATGCGATCATCGTGAACCTGACCGTGTGGGAGTCGGTGGAGGCACTGGCCAACTTCGTCTTCCATAGCGGCCACGGGGCGTTCCTACACCGTCGGCGCGAGTGGTTTCATCCCATCCAGCGGACGACCAACGCCCTGTGGTGGGTACCCGCCGGGCATCGGCCGGGGACGGACGAGGCCGAGGACCGGGTTCGTCACCTGCGGGCCCACGGCCCGACCGCCACCGCCTTCACGTTCYGGCTGACGTTTCCACCGCCGGACCGGCGGATCTCCCTGGTCCCGGGAAACGGCCCGGAGAACACCGCCGAGCAGCCGGGCCGAGCGGCACCGAGAAACGCGGCAGCCGGAGGCTGATCCGGCGCGACAGGCTCCCGTGCCGAGGACGTGAAAAAAATATGTCGGGAAGATATACGGAAAACACGCATGAAACCCTTTTCAGGGGACGGCCGGGTCGGTGTGGTCGATCCAGTCGGACAGAATGGCACCGAAGACGGCCGGATCCTCCGCACGGTTCCAGAACGCGGTGGCGGCCTGGACCGCGGTGGCCCCGGCCAGCAGGTAGTCGGCGACGTCACGACCGCCGGTCACACCCCCAACCCCGATGATGTCCACACTCTCCGGGAGCAGGCGGCGTAGCTGGCGCACCTGACCGAGCCCGACGGGCTTGAGCGCCGRCCCGCTCATACCGGCGAGCTCGACGTCGACGACTGGTCGGTGCGCATCGTCAACGGCGAAGGCGTTGGGGAAGGTGTTCACCGCCGTGACAAACCGCGGGCCACCGGGACGCGCGGCAACCTCATCGATCACCGTTGCGAGCTCCACCAGGGCCGACGGATCGGAGAACGGCGAGATCTTGACTCCGTAGGGGACGCGTCGGGCCGGATCGGCACCAGCCTGCGCCACCAGCGTGTCGCCCACCGCCGTGCAGATCGTCGCGGTGTGCCCGGGATCGAAGCAGGCGATGCGTTTCTGCGTTCCGCCGTCCCAGACGTTCGGGCAGGCCAGGTTCAGTTCGATCAGGTCGACCCCGGTCCGCGCCACGACCGCGGAGATCTCGCGGTACTCGTCAACACCGAACCCGGCGACGCTGACGGTCAACGGCTTGCCCGCCCGGTGAGCGCGCCGCACCATACCGGGCAGATGCGCGGCATAGTAGTCCAGCCCGCGGTTGGGAAGCCCGAGCGCGTTCAACGAGTAGACCCGGCCGGGCCAGTAGACGTTGCCGGAGTTACCTGACCGCGGTTCCCGGGTAATCGAACCAACGACGATCATCGAGACCGCCGACCGGGCGAACGTCTCGACATCCTCGGCGGTCTTGCAGGTGCCAGCCGCGTTCATGATCGGATGTTCCAGGGAGACACCGCACAGACCGCTCATGACCCTACCCTAGGGTTTTCGCCTGGATCAGGTTCGTGACCGGCAATCGATGATCCGGGTCGCTACCCTCATGCCACGGCGGAGGTTTTTCCGTGGCGCGCCCGCAAACGGTCGATGGCCTTCTGGTAGACCTTCTCCCGCAGGGCGGCGATACGCAGCGGCTCGAGCTCGGCGGTGCCGACCCGACCGCGGGCACCCACCGTCTCCGCGAGCTCCGGGTCGGTGAGGAAAGGTTCCAGGGCGTCGGCGAGTGCGGGGGCGTCCTCCGGCGGAACGACCGTGCCGCCCTTCCATTTCGCCACCCAGGTGGCCACCCCGGTCGTCGCGGTCGCGACGACCGGGCGTCCCGAGGCCATTCCTTCGAGACCCGCGATGGAGAAGCTCTCGAACCGGCTCGGCACGACGACCACCCGTGCCTCCTCATAGGCCTTGACCAGCTCGGGACGGGTCAGGTGGCCGGCGAAACGGCAGGTGACGCCGAGTTTGACCGCCTGCTGCTCCAGCCAGGTCCCGGTCGCCACGCCCTCGATCGTGCCCGAGGACTGACCGGCGAAGACCACCGTTACCTCGACACCCCGTTTCTTCAGCAGCGCGGCCGCCTCGATCAGGACGTCCAGCCCCTTGCGCCATTCGAGCCGTCCGACGACGAGCAACGTCGGGTCGGTGTGCCGGGGCGAARCCACCTCCATGTACGGGGACCGGTCGAACGGGTAAGGAATGACGTCCGCGTCGGTGTCCTTATCCAGCCAGCCGAAACCGCGCAGCGTGGTGACGATCAGCTCGGAGGGAGCGGTGCGCGCGTCGGCGCGCAGCGCGGAGAACCGGTCGATCCGGTCGGCCACCGCGCCCCTGCCGTGCAGCCGGCCGTCCCRCAGACGCACGTCCATCATCGTCGGGGTGTGCAGGTGGATCACGAGGGGAATATCGCGGCGCAGGGCGGTACGCAGGCCCCGGGTCTCGCCGTCCTGAGTCTCGATCACGTCGGGACGCAGACCGAGACGACGCAGCCAAAAAGCATAGGAGACCGCGAGAACGAACCGCAGGGAGARCGAATCGCGAGGATGGTTCTCCCCCTGAAACGACCGGCCGAGCGGACCGAGAAACCTGGTGACGGGCAACCGCAGGAGCGGCCGCCGGTGCACCATCACTCCGTCATGATCTTCGTCCGTGCGGTAGCGCCCCTGGGCGCAAAGGATATGAACCCGATGACCGAGCGCGACCAGGGCGTGAGCGATGTCGTGTGTGTAGACTCCCGCCCCGTCCCAGATGATCGGCGGATACTGCTCGCACAAGAAGACGATCTCCATACCCAATCCCCCACCGCGAGCGAACTTCGGTCGGCTCACCTTATCGCTACGATAACCGGTCGCTGCGGGGGGTTTTGGATTTGCGGCCACTCGCGCCACGTCGACCCACATATAGGGGCATAGCGGTCCCCCTCACGGCCCGGCTCGCGAGGGAGATCGCCGGGATACCTGCTCCGGGGCGTGGGCTACGGGGAGGACTGACCGCTCAGCCGCGCAGCGGCATGGACCGACCGGTCCTGGAACCGTGCGCCGGGGGAACCCCGGTGCCATACAGCCGCGGACCCGACAACCCTCCCGAACCCGAACCCGGACCAGTGGCCGGCCCTGGCCCGGCACCCGTCGGCCGGGTGACCTTCGGTTCGATCCGGCGCAGCATGACGGCAGTGAGGATCAGTGCCACGACACCGATCAGCACGCAGATCACGATGTCGAGGACCCAGATCGTCACGCTGTGCTTCCACAGCCCGTCGGTCGGGTCGGTCCGCAGGGTCTCGTTACCGAACTTGCTGACGTCGTTGAGATCGTCCGTGGACGCCAGGGCCGCGAACCCCCAGCGAGCCGGGACGAGCAGGCTGATCTGCGCCAGCACGGGACGCCCGACCAGCGAGGTCAGTCCCCCGGAGAACACCAGCTGACCCATCGTGACCAGGACCAGGATCGGCATGGTCTTGTCCGCGTTGTCGATCAGCGTCGAGACCAGCAGACCGATCATCATCGAGGCGAGCGCCGCGACCCCCACCGCAATCAGACACTCCAGCACCGGCGAGCCGAGCACGACCGCCCTCGGCGGGGTCCGGCCCACCAGCCCGATCAGGGTGAAGACAAGACACTGGGCGGTGGTGATCCCGGTCAGCAGAATGATCTTCGATCCAAGGTAGGCGGTGCGGGACAGCCCGATCGTGCGTTCCCGCCGGTAGATCGGCCGCTCCTTGACGATCTCCCGGACCGAGTTGGCCATGCCCATGAAACAGGCACACAGCACCAGAACGAGGAGGACCTTCGTCGCGTCGGTGTTCGGTGCCTGGGGTAACGCACGCAGCCCGTCCGGGGCGCGGATCACCTGCGGGACGACGCCGAGCAGGAACGGGAAGGCGATGATCAGCCGTAAGTACGACCGGTCGGCGAGCACGACCCGCCAGTACCGTCGAGTCAGCGTCGCGAGCTGGGCCCGGACCGGCTGCTGGCGCACGCTGGGCAGCTCCGGCGGTGCCTTGCGCACCGCGGGCGCCACGATCGCGGAGGGTACGAAGAACTCCGAGTCCCGGAACCGCTCCGCCATCTCCTCGCCCGGAGTGGCCTCGAGCTCGCGGAACACCGCCGCGAACTCGCGGAAGTCCTCCTTGCCGAAGAAGTGCAGCGCCCCATCCGCCGGCCCGAAGTAGGCCACGTGCCCGCCGGGCGCGAGCACGAGGATGAAGTCGCACAGGTCCAGGAACAGCACACTGTGGGTGACGACGATGACGGTCCGGCCGGTCTCGTCGCCGGAGCCGGCGCCGCCGCCCTTCGCCAGGCCCCGCAGGGTTTCCATCACGGACTGGTCATTGGCCGGGTCCAGACCGGAGGTCGGCTCGTCCAGGAACAGCAAAGAGGGCCGGGTGAGCAGCTCCAGCGCGACGCTGGTGCGCTTCTTCTGGCCGCCGGAGAGCCGGGAGACCGGTGTGTCGGCGTGCGCGGTCAGTCCAAGCTGGCCGATGACCTCCTCCACCCGGGCCCGCCGCTCCTTGGCGGTGGTGTCGGCGGGGAAACGCAGTTCCGAGCCGTATACCAGAGCCTCACGCACGGTCAGCTGGTCATGCAGCGGGTCGGCCTGCGGCACGTACCCGATCCGGCGTCGCAACTCGTCGTACTCGGCGTAGAGGTCACGTCCCGCGTAGATCACCGATCCCTGGTCCGCCGGTCGGAAGCCGGTGAGAGCGTTGAGCAGCGTGGACTTGCCGGCCCCGCTCGGTCCGACGACACCGAGCAGGGAACGGCCCGGCAGCCGGAAGGTCATGTCGTGCATGAGCTGCTTGGTGCCGGCCCACACCGACAGCGCCTGCGCCTCGAAGGCCACGTCACCGGAGTCGACGTATTCGACGAGCGAGTTTCCCTCGAGCTGGAACAGATGATGGCCGATGGCGATGATGTCGCGTTGTATCACCCGTGCCCGGGTGACCCGGTGGCCGTTGACGAAGGTGCCGTTGGCGGAGGCGAGGTCGATGAGCTCGACGCCGGCCACCGAGATATGCAGCTCGGCGTGATGGCGGGAGGCAAGCAGGTCGCCCACGTTGATGTCGTTGTCGCGGGAGCGGCCCATCCGCACCCGTCCGATCGTCAGCGGATACACGCGCCGCCGGTCGTGCACCATCGTCGCCTGCCCCACGGCCGGGTCGGGCCCGCCCGACTGCGCGGGCGCCGACGGGACGGGCGCCGACGCAGCGCCCGGCGCCGGTTCGGACCACCATTCCATGCCCGGCACCGCCGCGCCCGGCGGCGATGGCAGCGACGGCGACGGCCAAGACGAGGGCGACGGGCCGGCAAGGGGGATGGGCGCCCCGCCCGGGCTGTGGGTCGGCGCGGTCGGCGGGATCATCGGCGGGGCCGGACGCGGAACGAGCACCACCTCGGGTCCGTCCACCGCGCCGAGCCGGAGCCGAAGCTCCCCGGAGACGGCGAGACCGCCCACACGGCAGCCATCCCGCCACAGACCGTTGGCGCTGATGTCCTCGATCCGCCATCCGCCGACGTCGGGATGCAGCACCAGATGCCGGCGCGACACCCGGCCATCGTTGATCACAATGTCGGCCGCACGGGCCCGCCCCACCACGACCGGCTTGTCTCCGGTGAGCGTCACCTCCCCCGCGGGGGTGGTGACATGAAGCGGGGTCGGAACCACCAGCACTCTCCCTCGCTCCTTCGATCGCCAGACGCACCATAGTGTGCCTGTACAGAGGGAATTTTCCTGCCCCTTCCGCAACATGTCCGAAAGCTGACGGCCATGAGACGGGCCACGACGGGTTGGAGCGTGCTGGACCCGGACACCGACCGGTCCGGGGAACGAGGAAATGTGGTGGGCGGGTGGTGGAAATCGAATCAGTTCCAGCGGGCCGCACGGGTGCCGCCGTCGGGCAGGCGGGCGGAACCGACGGCCTGACCGCGGTTGTTGACCGCCGTCGCCAGGCTGCCGCGGCCGCCCAGCGTCCCAAGATCGATGATCCTCCGACCCCGCCAGACGACCGCGTGCATCGTCCGATCGGCGGCCTGGGCCCAGCCGACGACGTCCCCGCGATGGGGGCGAAAGCCTGCCACCTGGCCGGCGTTGCTGATCCGCGCCGGCCCGGAAGCGATCGAGCCGCCGGACCACGGCGCTTAGTGAGACGTCGGTGCCAGATACCGAAGAAAAACCACATCGTCGAGTTGTCGGACCTCGGCAAGGCGAAGGGGCGAGTGGACGTCGTTGGGGAAGACCCCCGGTCCCACGAAGGTCGGCGCATCGCGCTCGCCGACGAAGAACGGGGCGACGGTGAGATGCAGCTCGTCGACCAGGCCGGCGGTGAGGAAGGCCGTATGCAGCGAGGTACCACCCTCCACCAGCAGCCGACGGACGCCACGCCGGGCGAGATCGGTCAGGATGGCGGCGACCTCGACCCGGGGCCGACCGGGGAGTTCGACCAGGATGACGCGCGCGGCGCGGGTAGCGGGCGCGGTGCGGATCGCAGCCGGCGCCGATTGCGGCGTCGACGGCTCGGGAGACGAGGTCGGCTCGGGAGACGAGGTCGGCTCGGCGATCGCCAACGATGATCCAGCCCGACGGTAGATGATCGTCTCGACCGGGTCGGCGGTGAACAGCCGAGCGCTCGGATCGAGGTCTCCCCCGCCGGACAGCACGACCTTGATCGGCGTGGGCGGGCGTCCGGCCGCCTCTCGCGCCACCCGACGGTGCTGCGCGCGCACGGCGAGACGGGGATTGTCCCGCCGGACAGTGGCCGCGCCGACGAGGATCGCGTCACAGCCGRCACGCACCTCGTCCACCCGGTCGAGATCGGCGGCACTGGAGAGGATCATCCGCTCAGCCGAGCTGTCGTCGATGTGCCCATCCAACGACATCGCGCAGCTGCAGATGACGTACGGCCGGCCAGCAACAGCGCCTTGGCCCACAGTGTCATTGTCGACGATGACACTGTCGACAGTGTCATCGTCGACACGCCGGCTCATTCCCATGACGACCATCATCCCAGACCCGACATGCCCGGCAGACCTGTCGGACCGTGGGACTACCGTCAACAGATGTGCGGATCGCAACGTGGAACATCAACTCTGCGAAGGCTCGGCAGGCCCGCCTGATCGAATGGCTCGACCGGGCCGAGCCGGATGTGGTGTGCCTGCAGGAGACGAAGCTGGCGGACGACGCCTTCCTGGAGCTGTTCGACGAGGATCTGTTTCGCCGGGGCTACCGGGTCGCCCATCACGGCGACGGCCGGTGGAACGGCGTGGCGATTCTGTCGCGGGATACCCTCGACGACGTCGCGCGGGGTCTTCCGGGCGATCCGGGCTTTCCCGGTCCCGAGCCTCGCGCCATCGCCGCGACCTGCGGCGGCATCCGGATCTGGTCGCTGTACGTGCCCAACGGCCGGACCATCGACGACCCTCATTACGCCTACAAGCTGGCCTGGCTCGCCGCGCTGCGCGAGGTGGTGGCCGAGGCCACGACCCAGGGCGCGGTGATGACGTTGGGTGATTTCAACATCGCGCCAACGGACGTTGACGTCTGGGACATCACCCAGTTCGAGGGCGCCACCCACGTCACCCCGGCGGAACGCGCGGCACTCGCGGAACTCGTCGACGCCGGGCTCATCGATGTGCTGCGGGCCCGCTGGCCCGACGACGTCGTCTACACCTACTGGGACTACCGCCAGCTGTGTTTCCCGAAGAACCTCGGGATGCGCATCGACCTGGCTCTGGCGACCGCCGACGTGGCGGGCCGCGTGCGCGCGGTCTGGGTGGACCGGGCGGCCCGCAAAGGTGTCGGGACGAGCGACCACGCTCCCGTCATCGTCGATCTGGACACCGCGCCGGACGGCGACATCGGGCCGATGGTGCCGCCTCCGTCGAGTGGCAGCTCGGCCGGACAGTCCGCCCCGGGACGGACCTCCTCCACCGGCACCGGACCGCGCCGCCGCTGAGCCGGGCGGTCCCGGCAGGATCGACCGGTCCAGCGGGGTAGGCCGCCCGGCGCGAGGGAACCGCTGCCCGGCGTGCGGACGTCGGCGTCCGCACGCCGGGTGCGGTCCTCAGGCGGTGGAACCGGCTGCGGCCGGCGTGGCCGGCTCGGCGGACCGCGGCGTCGCGGACTCCGCTGATTCCGCCGGCAGCCCCGGGGAGCCCCCCTCGACGACCTCGGCCGGCCGGGCGTCGCCGACGACTGGGGTGATCTCGATCCGGGTCGCCTTGGGCTCCGCCGCCGCGCCGACGAGACGGACCGTCAGGATGCCCCGGTCGTAAGTGGCCGAGATCCGCTGCGCCTCCACGCCCTCGGGAAGCCTGAACTCCCGGCGGAAGGAACCGTGCCAGCGCTCGCGGTGTACGCGACCGGCGTGCTCACTCTCGCTGCCGGCCGCACGCTTCCCGCGGACGACCAGGCGGCCCCGGTCGATCTCGACCGCGACGTCCCGCTCGACATCGACCCCGGGCAGCTCGAGGTTGATCAGTACATCCGCTCCCTCAGTAACCACATCAGCCGACGGGACGGCGAACTCGGTGACCGACGACCGTCCGGTAAGCACCGGACGCCGCGGGCCCCAGACACGCCGAACGATCTCGTCGAACTCCCGGTCCATACGCCCCAGCGAGGCAAACGGRTCCCACAGGTAGGTGCTCACGATGCTCCCCCTCCAAAAGATTGATCTTTCTAGGGCCGATCTCTGTACATCGATGCCGATCGGGACGCTCCCGCGCCTCAGGCGCTCCCTGGGTGGATCACCTTCGGTTCGATTGCCTCCCGCTCTCACAGTTCATGAGTCTAAGGCGCTCAACCTTGCTGTTGCAAGCGGGGGTAAGGAATTTGTTGGATGTGAGGCAGAACACCGAAACGGCGAACGGTCGCAGCGGCCGACCCCGGGCGGCCGGGCGGCGGGGCCCCGGCTCCGGCCCGCCGCGGGCTCCGGGCCGCCGTGACGCCGCGGGCACCGGGCCGCCGCGGGCTCCGGGCCGCCGTGACACCGTGACACCGCGGAATGGCGGCACCGGATCCGGGCACCATCAGCCGAACCGCCGACCCGGGATCAAATTAGTCCGGGATCACGACAAATCGTTTGCGCCGTACATACCCGAAGCCCGATTACCACCGACAAACTACCCCTTGAGTGAGGGTTACCGGGAGTGACCACAAGATAGCCACAGCACCGTGGTATAAAGTCGCACGCGCCATACCGGACTGCGTGTTGGGGAGGCTGTTCGTGTACCACGAGCGAACGGTTGCAGCACCGTACGAGGCAGCACCGTACGAGATTGTTGGACGGAGTTACCACAAACGGCCCGTCCCATCGCGCAGCCACCCGGCACCGGYCCCGGCCCCGGCGCATCCGTGACCATACGGGATTCGAGGTCCGCCCCCCGATCAGGGGTAACCAGCCGCATCCGGTTGACGAGATGAGGACCGGCGAGGATACAAGATCATCGTCATCCGCTGTGAGCCGATGACGCCGAGAGAGGACAGGACGAGGGAGTGGCTTTGAACGAAAGCGGTCGGCGCGCGTCCCTTGCGGTCGCGACGCCTGAAGGTGGCGCGTTCTTCCCGGCGTTGCACTTCGACGACCTGCCGGCCTCGGTGGTCAGCCGGTTCCGGGAGGTCGCCACGCACCTGCCCGATACACCCGCGCTGGTCTCGCCCGGCGTCGTCATGACCTTCGCCGAGGCTGATCGCCGGACCGATGACATCGCGATGGCGGTCCTCGGCCGCCTCGACGCGAACGAGGACGGTCCGGTCGCGACCCTGCTGCCGCACAGCGTGGCCGGCCTGCTGGGCGTACTGGGCGTACTGAAAACCGGACGCCCGGTCGTCCCGCTGGATCCGATGGTGCCCGCCGAGCGGATGGCGCAGATCGTTCGGCAGGCCGGCTGCGTGGCCCTGCTGACCGACCTGGGCGACAGTTCCGTGGCCCGCTCGACGGTGGGCCTGCGGCCGGTGGGGACCAACGGTTCGAACGCCACGGCCGAATCCAGCGTGAATCCGGACGCCCTGCTCGCCGCGCTGGCCGGGGGCGGCCCCCGCCACGTCCTGGACCTCGCCGCGGCGGCCGCGGACGGCGCCCGGTGGATCGCGGCAAACGGCGCGGACGCGGTCTGGTGGCCGCAGCCGCTGGTCGACGATCCGGCCTGCATCGTGTTCACCTCCGGTTCGACCGGCGCGCCCAAGGGCGTGGTGTGGACAAACGGCACGTTCCTGTGCGACGCCTACGCCGGCGCCGAACGTCTCGGTTTCGCGCCGGGCGACCGGCTGGCCCTCGTGCTGCCGTACTCGTTCGCCGCCGGCATCACCGTGGTGGTGTTCGGTCTACTCAACGGGGCCGGGGTGTATGCCTATGATCCACGGGCGGCGGGCCTGAGCGGCCTCGCCGACTGGATCTCCTCGCAGCACCTGACCGCGCTGCAGACCACTCCGTCTCTGCTGCGCTCCCTCGTCGGCTCGCTCGAACCGGACCAGGTCCTCGCCGACCTGCGGATCGTGACCACGTGCGGGGAGGCCGTCTACGGACGCGACATCACGGCGCTGCGGCCGCACGTGCCACCGGCGTGTACCTACGTGAACTGGTCCGGTGCCTCCGAGATCGCATCCCTCGGCTTCTTCGAGGTCCCGCCGGGCACGCAGCCGCCCGCGGGCACGGTACCCGCCGGCCTGCCGGCGACCGGCAAGGAGGTGGTACTGCGTCGCGAGGACGGCACGCCCGCCGATCCCGGCGAGGTAGGCGACGTGGAGGTCACCTCGGCCTACCTGTCGGCCGGGTACTGGGGGAACGCGGAGATGACGACGTCCCGCTTCACCCCGCTCACCGATGGCCGGACCACCTGCCGGACCGGCGACGTCGGCCGGTTCGAACCCAACGGCACGCTGATCCTGCTCGGCCGCCGGGACGCGGCGGTGAAGATCCGCGGCTATCTCGTCGAACCGAGCGAGGTGGAGGCGGCGCTGCTGAGCTCCGCGGAGATCGCCGAGGCGGTCGTCACCGCCGTCGCGCATCCTTCGGCGCGGAACCGGCTGGTCGCCTATGTCGTGCCGGCGGTACACGGCAACACCCTGTCCCCGGTCCGAATCCGGCGGAGGCTACGCGAGAAGCTGCCGGTCTGGATGGTCCCGACGACGATCATCCCCCTGGCGGAACTGCCCCGCAACGAACGCGGCAAGGTGGACCGGGGCGCGCTGCCGCCCCCGCCGGAGGCCCCGGCCGTCTCCGCCCGGCCGAGAACGCAGTGGGAGATCGTCGTCGCCGACATCTGGACGCGGGTCCTCGATCTCGAGGAGGTCGGCATCGGGGACGACTTCATGGAGCTCGGCGGCGACTCCCTGGCCGCGAACGAGCTGCTCACCCTGGTCGCGGAGAAGCTCGGGATCACCATGCCGTCATCGGCGCTGGTCGACGCGCCGACGCTGGGCGAGTTCGCCCGCGCGCTGTCACTCGCGCAGCAGTCGGGTCCGCGACACCCCACCGTCGTCCCCCTGCGCACCACCGGCTCGCGGCCGCCGCTGTTCTGCTTCGCCGGGGCCGGCGCGCTCGCCCTCGGCTTCCACTCACTGGCCCGCCGCCTCGGCGACGACCAGCCGGTCTACGCCTTCCAGGCGCATGGGCTGGAGCGGCGGGGCGTCCCGGACTGGAGCGTCGCGCGGACCGCCCGCCGCCACCTGGAGATCATCCGCGTCCTGGCTCCCCGGGGTCCCTACCTGCTCGCCGGGCACTCGCTGGGTGGCCTGATCGCCATGGAGATCGCCCAGCAGCTCGCCGCCGCGGGAGAGGAGGTCGGTTTCCTGTCCATCATGGACACCTACCTGCCGGCCTCGCTGCGGATCGAGTCGGCCGGGTCGGGTAGCGCCGCCGGGTCGGGCGGCGCCGCCGGGTCGTCGAAGGCAGCCGAGGACCACGCGMGCGGTTACCGCGGCCGGCTGGCGCGGTTCACCCAGAAGCTGCTACCGGAACAGCGGGCGAACTTCACCAGCAAGGCGACCCTCAAGAAAATGGTGCAGATTCCGCTCACCGGGGTCGTACAGTTCGGCGGGCTCGAGCAGTTCGACGTCTTCTTCAACCACGGGCGGCTTCTCGAACGTTTCTACCGACCGCGGCCATGGCCCGGCCGGACCCTCGTGTACCGATCGGCGGAGAATCCGGACCCGGAGGACRCATGGTCGGCATTCCTCACCGGGAGCCATGACACCCATTTCGTTCCGTGTGAGCATTTCTACCTGCTCCGCGAACCGCACATCATCAAGATCTCGGAGCATTTCCGGGCCGAGATCGACCGGGTGGTCGCCGGGCTGACGAAGACAGGTCGCCGGGCTGACGAAGGCAGGCTGACCGCGACGGACTGAGCACTCCGTTCGCCTAGCGGCGGTCGGCTGCGTAGGTCACCCTGACGTCGGTAAAGCCCAGCGCGCCGAGTAGACCGCGCAGCATGGCGGTGGTGTTCTTCCTGCCCAGCTCGAGCACCTGACCGTCCGTCTTCGCCGCGTCGGTCATCCGCGCCGACGCGGTCCGGTAGAGCTCCTGGTCGGTGCCGACCCCACCGAACAACCCGCCGACGCGGTTCAGCGCGCCGCGCTGGCGGGCCACCACGTAGCTGTGGTCGAGATCCAGCTCGGGCCTGGACAGCGTCGGGTTCGGCAACTCGATGGTGACCGCACGACGGTCCGGGGAGACGGTGACCGCGTCCTTGCCGAGCGCACCAAAATTGATCACCGAGTCGACGGTACCGACCCCGACGAACAGGGTGCGCTCGCCGCGCAGCGCATCAGGGATCCACTTGCTGTCCTTCTCGAGGTCGACCACCACCTCGAAGTGGGCGCTGGCGGCGTGATAGTCGCTCAGCTCTTCCAGGGAACGCAGCACCGCCGGGGAACTGCGGTCGACCGTCCTCTCCTCGAACAGGTTCGGCAGGCTCGGCCGCCATCCCGCCACCAGGGCGATGCCGGCGAGGACGAGCACGACGACGGCGACGACGGCGATCAACCGCAGTGGGCTGAGCCGGGACGACGGAGACCGCAAAGATCGCGGAGACCGGGTCGAGCGGGTGGGCCGGTCCAGGCCGGACTCGTCGTTCATGGGCGTCTTCTACCCGAAATGGCCGGCAACCACGCCGATGTCGCCGCTATGACTCTCCGGGCGCGATCGTGGAGCCACGCTGGGCGGTACGGGCGAGGATGATCGCCGTACGGTCGTCGCCCTGCCGTCCGGGCGCGTACCGGCGAACCGCGTCGAAGGCGTCGTCGAGCAGCGCCACCGGCGTGCGCGTGGGATCGCGCAGGATCTCGGCGATCAGCCGGTGCAGCCCGAACTGCCGCCCGGCCTCGTCACGTGCCTCCACCAGTCCGTCGGTGTAGGCGAAGAGCACGTCGCCCGGTTCGAGCCGCAGCGTCTGGATTCCCCACGCCCCGGGCTCCGCGAGCAGGCTCGACATCAACGGGCCCGTCGGAGGCAGCCGAACGACCTGCGCCGTTCCCAGCCGGGAACCGACGATGGAACCGGCTCCCGGCACCCGACCGGACCCGGGGCCGGCACCGTTCGCCCCATCCCCCGGCCCGCAGGCCGATCCGACGGCCTGCGCGGATCCGACGGCCTGCGCGGATCCGACGGCCTGCGCGGATCCAACAGCAGCCGCCATGACGGATCCGCCCGCCCCGTCACCGGGGCCGCATCCCGGCCGGGCGGGATCGCGGGGTCCGACCAGGTGAGCGGTCGGAGCGGGTACCTGGGGTGAGGATGCCTCGTCGGGAAGCACCGCGTCCGCAGGTACCTTGCCTGTGGGCAGCTCACCCACCCACACCTCGCCCACGGGCGACTCGCCCGCCGACGCCATGTTCCCGGGGTTCCCGGGCACCGCCCGGCGCAGCAGGAGCGCGTCGGGATGACCGGCGTTGACGTAGTACAGGTCCCCGGTCCGCGGGTCGACGACGGCAATGATCGCGGTCGCGAACATCTCCTCGATCTCGCCGAGGTTGTCCACCGTCCACTCCAGGGCCCGACCGGGATCGATCTCCGTCGACAGAGCCGCGTCGAGCAGTTGCTTGAGCCGCAACGCGAAGACCCCGGCCGCGGCTCCATGACCGGAGACGTCACCGACCACGACGGCGACCCGCCCGTCGGGCAGCTCGAAGGCGTCGTACCAGTCCCCGGCAAGTTCGCCCTCGGCCGGATCGACCCGGCCGTGCAGGACCAGGCCGCGGGCCCGCAGAAGCGAGGGCGTGAGCGCGTCCCGCAGTGCGATCACGGCGGGTCCCTGCTGGGCCAGGGCCTCCCACGACCGCTCGTTCTGGCGGACGAGCCGCACCAGCTGGGCGCGCATCGTCTCGACGTCGGCGGCCAGCTCCACGATCTCCTTGGGGCCGACGGAGGGGATCCGGGTGTCGTAGCGACCGGCGGCCACCGCGTTGACGGATCGCTGCAACGCTCCGATCGGGCGGAGCAGCCATCGCCGCGAGATGATCATAATGGTCAGCAGGAAGCCGAGGATGACAAACATCGCGCTGGCCAGCGAGCTCAGCAGCAGCACGGAGGCACTCTCCACCCGCCCGGACGCCTCGACCTGCTCACGGTCGATCGCCGCGGCGAGCTCCGCGACCTCGCGGCGCAGCAGGTCGAAGTCCTGGCGCGCTTTGGTGCGCACGATATCCTGGGCGGTGGCGGTGTCTCCTCTCGCCATCGCGACCAGTTCCGGCTGGACAACCTCGCGACGCCAGTCCCGGTACGCCTGGCCGACTTCCCCGTGCTGTGCGCGCAGCGCAGGGAAGTCGGCCAGCAATGCGTCCAGCCGTGCCGTCAGGACCGGGATGGACCTGGCGGACTCGTTGTAGGGGACCAGGAAACCCCGGTCCCGGGTGATGATGTAGCCACGCAGAGCATTCTCCTGGTCGACAAAGTCGGCCAGGAGCATCGCGGTGGTGGTCGCAGCCGGGTCCAGATGCCTGCTCCGCTCCGTCGCGGCATGACGTGACCGCAGGGCGGAGACCACGGCCAACACCAGCATCACGATGATCGAGATGCTGGCGAGCAGCGTCAGCACCCGGATGCCACGCCGAAGGCCAGCCGTCTCACCCATGTGAAGATTGTCGTCCAGCCGTCGGGCGCCGGTTGTGTCGGGTGACGTGTGGGGTCCCCCGGGGGGCTCGTACGACAGCTACCCCATCTCGCGGCTGGAACGATGAGCGCCGCACTGACTGTGCCGCGCCGGATGATCRCAAACCTCGGCGACGACGCGGACCTGCCCTGGCCCCGGACTTTCGCCAATGATCGTTTGATGACATGTCGGAAATGAGCGAAAATGACGATACGTCGTCACTCTTTCGGACGAGGCGGAAACCTCCGGGTTCCCACGGCACCGAGCGCTCCGGAGTGCCGGGAGCTGGAACGGTGCCCGTGGTCCGCTCGTTAGGCCTGCTGAGCTCGGCGGATCCCGAGCCGGGGATTGGCCCGGCCGCTGCGGTGCCCGGTGCCGACGGCGCCCAGTGCGTACCGCCGGTCGGCGCGGGAGTTCGGTCAGCCTCCGTGCTGGTGCCGACCCCGCCAGCGGCCGCGCATGTGGTCGACCACGACGGCCTCCGCGGGCACGACTCCCATAGAGCACGGTGGATGACGGAGTCACGGTGGAGGGTAACGGATCGACCGATCTCGGGAGTTGAACGCATGATCTGGGAGGCTGTCAGACGATGACTTCGGGTTCGGTCACCGAACCGACGCACGCATCGAACGTGGCTGGTCGCCCCCGCGGCGCGGCGCGGCCCCCGCGGCTGGCCGGGCGATCGCCCGAGGGCCCGACCGAGGCGGCAATCTGGACCCACGGGCTCGGCAAGYGGTACGGCGACCGGGTGGCGGTGGACCATCTCGACCTCCAGGTGCCGCGCGGGACGCTGTCCGGTTTCGTCGGCCCGAACGGGGCCGGGAAGTCCAGCACGCTGCGCATGCTGCTGGGGTTGATCCGCCCCACGGCGGGCCAGGGGTCCGTGCTGGGCGCGTCGATCTCCCATCCGGCCCGCTACCTGGGCCGGGTCGGGGCGATGATCGAGGGCCCGACGTTCCATCCCGGGCTGTCCGGCCGGCGCAATCTGGACCAGCTCGCCCTGCTGCGTGGGATCGGCGGGYGGCGCCGCGCCGATCGCGCGCGGCGGGTCGGGGAAGTCCTCGCACAGGTGGGCCTGACCGAGCGAGCCGACGACCGGTTCACCGCCTACTCCCTCGGGATGAAGCAGCGCCTGGGCATCGCCGCCGCTCTGCTGCCCGATCCCAGCCTGCTCATCCTGGACGAGCCGACGAACGGCCTCGACCCGGCGGGCATCCGGGAGATCCGCGCGCTGCTGGGTCAGCTGGCCAGCAGCGGCATGACGGTCTTCATGTCGAGCCATCTACTGACCGAGGTCGAGCAGATCTGCGATCATCTGGTGATGATCAATGGCGGGCGGATGCTGTTCCAGGGGCACGTCACCGACCTGCTCTCCGCCGAGGATCCCCGGATCCTCATGGTGCCCGAGCGGGACGACGACGCCCGCCGCCTGGCYGGGCTCCTCGGTGAGACCGGCCTTCGGGTCGAGATCGACCTCTGCCCCGGGCCGTCGTGCGACGCGGGAGTCGGCGAACGCCATCCGGTGGTGACCGCCCACGCCCGCGAGGGAGTGGCCGCGGACCTCAACCGACTGGCGATGCGCGCCGGCATCACCCTGCGCTCGCTGCGCACCCATCGGCCGAACCTGGAGGAGACCTTCCTGCGCGTCACCGGCGAAATCGACGGCGACCTCGTCCGTTTCGGTCGCACCCCGGACGGCAGTGTGCCCGCCGTGGGAGCCGGGCTCGACCCGGCCCAGAGCCGTGGAGGTGCCACATGATCACGGCTTTCCGCGCCGAATGGGTGCCGCTGTTGCGGACCCGGTTCCTGCTCGGGACGCTGGGGGCGGTCATCGCCTCGGCCCTGCTCGGCACCGTTCTGACCTTCGTCTCGGTGGGGCACAACGACTTCGATGGCGACCCCGTCACGGCCAGCGGGCTGTCCGCCGCGAACGGCGTCGCGCAGGGGGTGCAGGCGGTCAGCATCCTGCTCGGCGTGGTGGCCCTGTCCGTCGTCGCCGCGTCGCTCGCAGGCGACCATGCGCACGGGGCCCTGCGCAACCAGCTCGTCGCCCAGCCGCACCGGCTCCGGCTTCTCGCCGGCAAACTGCTGGCTCTGGCGGCGTTCGTGGTCCTCGTCATCGCCGTGGCGACCGTGGTTTCGGTCGCGCTGTCCTTCGCRCTCGCGCCGCTGAAGGGGGTGTCGACGGCCGCCTGGAGCAGCGCGGCGGGGCTGGCCGAACTGAGCAAGAGCTTTGTCAACCTGTGCGCCGGATCGCTCGGCTACGCCGCGCTCGGCGCCCTGGCCGCGATCGTCTTCCGCGCGCCTGCCGCGGCGATCGCGGTCGCGGTCGCCTACGCGCTGCCGGTGGAGATGCTGGTCACGCGCATCTACGGTCCCGCCCGGGCCTGGCTGCCGGTGCAGCTGATGGAGGCGATCGCCACCGGTGGCTTCGCCGTCGCCACGCCCTACGCCGACGCGCTGCTGCGCGGGCTGGTCTACTGCACCGCGATGGTGCTGGTCGCCGTCGTCCTCTTCTGGCGCCGGGACATGACCTCATAAGGAAACGTTATAAGGGAGCGTTATAAAGGAAGGTTGCGTCAGGGAGCCCAGCGCAGGTGCTGGGTCCGTTCCGGGTCGAGCTGTTCGGCCCGGGGAAGCCAGCGCAGCGGCTGGGTCAGCTCGGAGTCCGCCGTGCCGGCCGCTGTGGTCAGGGGCCCGGCCGCGGGCCGGCCGGTGCCGCGGCGGCCGTCGACCGGGAATTTCCCGTTGAAGATCTTGCGGAGGAAGGGTGACCGCAAGATGACGAAATGGTGGATGGCCAGGGTCACGCCGAAGGTGAGGGCGGTGACCAGGAGCATCTGCGGCCAGCGGAGGCTCGGGTCCAGCGAGAGCAGCGTCGCGATGGCGTAGATCCAGAAATAGTGGAAGAGGTAGACCGTGTAGGAGGCGTCGGAGAGGTAGCGGACGGCGGGCCGCGGACCGGGGACGAGCCGGCTGGCAAGGGCGAAGAGCGTGGCGGTGATCGCGATGGTGAAGAGGGTCCTGCTGAGCACCAGACCGGTGGATGAGGTCAGCACTCCACCCCAGTCCTGATTGGCCGCCAGCAGCAGGACGCCGGCCACGGCGAGCAGGATCGGCGCGGGCCGCTGAAAGGACGGCAGGATTCGCCGCCGATCCAGGTAGAGGAGCACGCCGAGGAGGAAGAACGGCAGGAAGTCCAGCGTCTCCTCGACCGGGAGGTCGAGGGGATCGGAACCGATGACGGGAGTCACCGCGGCCCGGTACCCGCCGCGGATGAGGATGGTGGTCACGATGACGAGTGAGATGATCGTGGCCATGACGCGCAGCCGACCGGTGGTGGCCCGCCGGTAGAGGGAGCTGGCCACAAGGCGGGATATGACGCTCACGGCCGCCGGGGTGCACAGCGCGTAGGCGAGCAGCACCATGAGGAACCACAGCTGCAGAGGCCAGCGCAGCTCGCCCACYGGCTCGGGGACGATGTTTCCACGCAGGAAGTCCAGGAACGAGACGTCCGGGTTGTGGAAGTTGTAGCTCAACCAGAGCGCGGTGGGATTGAACAGGACCAGGGTGCACAGGAATGGGATTCCCACGCTGGCGAGCCTGCGATGCACGGTGCGCGACGGCCCATACTTCCYGACGAGCATCGCGGAGAGGAACCCGGAGATCAGGAAGAAGTCCGCCATCCGGAAGAGGCCGGAGGCGTAGGCGATCCCGTGGAAGAACGGGTCGTCACCGAGCGTCGAGGCATGCACGAAGACGCCGCCCAGCATGAAGAYGGCGCGCAACGCGTCCAGGTGGTGGTAGTGCCCGCCCGGAGCGGACGGCGCCGCCTTTCGCCCCACGATTCCTCCACCAAGGCTGCCGGACCGCTCCGAGCCCCTACGGGCGACGCCCTCCGGTGAAGACGTGGCAGGCTTACATCGTACGTATCATGAATGATACGAAACGAGAGGATTGCCCCGAGCTCCCAGGGACCCCGAACTCCCGGAGCTCAGTGCCCGAACACGTCGGAGTCGAGGGCGTCCGCCTCCCCCGCGGCGCCCCGGTCCAGTCCGGAGATCGCGGCAATCTCCTCAGCGGAAAGCGTGAAGTCGAAGACGTCGATGTTCTCTGCCATGCGCCTGGGGCTGGCCGACTTCGGCACCACCACGATGCCCAGCTCGATGTGCCAGCGCAGGGCGACCTGCGCGGGGGTGCGCTCGTGCGCGGCGGCGATCCGCGTGATCACGGGTTCGTCGAGCAGCCCGGTGCCGGCGCCCAGCGGGCTCCACGCCTCCGTCACGATCCCCTGCTCCGCGTGGTAGGCGCGGATCGCGGACCGGCCGAGTCGGGGATCGAGCTGGATCTGGTTCACGTCCGGCGCGACACCGGTCTGGGCCAGCAGCCGGTCGAGGTGGGTCGTCTTGAAGTTCGACACCCCGATCGCGCGCACCTGGCCGTCCTTCAACAGCTCGACGAGCCCCTTCCAGGCCTCGACGTACCGATCCCGCCACGGGTTCGGCCAGTGGATGAGGAGCAGATCGAGGTAGTCCAGCCCCATCCGGCGGGTACTCTCCACGGCGGCCCTGCGCACGCCGCGGACGCTGTGCGAGCGTTTGTTGAACTTCGTGGTGACGAACAGCTCCTCGCGGGGCACGCCGGCGGCGCGTAGTCCGGCGCCCACTCCCTTCTCGTTGCCGTAGTTGTGCGCGGTGTCAATCAATCGGTAGCCCAGCCCGAGCGCCTGTTCCACCACCCCCTGGACCTCCCGGTCGTTCAGCGGCCAGGTTCCGAGCCCGAGCCTGGGCATCCGGGCACCGTGCGCGAGCGGGACGGTGGGGACAGGCGAAAGCACCACGGGCGTAGGACCTCTCTGGTACGAAGATCTGGTACGAAGAGATGCCGGGCACCCGACCGGATCCGCGCTCCGGCCGGCCTTCGAGTATCCGGGCGACACGGCCGCGATGGATGTGGTACCCACGTCGGCGAGCGAGACCCGGGGAAACGGGTCCGAAGACCCGGAGGGCAGACTGCCAGCATGAGCACCGCCAGGGACGACAGACTCGCGGTACGGCTACCCGAGGATGAAGCCGAGATCATCCGCTCGGCCGCGGAGGGTGAGGGCCTGTCCCTTGAGGACTTCGCCGCCGAGGCCATGAAGCGATACGCGCGAGAGGTTCTCGCCGACCGCCGCCTGTTCCGCGTCCCGGATGCCGACTGGAGCAAGCTCGAGGCGCTGCTCGACGCGCCGCCGCCGGACTCCCCCCGGCTGCGCCGGCTCCTCGACGAGGAACCGGGCTCGGAGCAGCAGGAGTAGCCGGAGTACCCCGCCACCTCTGCCCGCCTCCCGATCGGCCGACCAGTCGACCGGCGATCCCGACGCGGTCCGACGCGGCCCCAAGAAAGGATCCTACGCAGTGCCCCTCGCCAAGCCCGCGGCCCTGTCCGAGGGCCCGGACCGGCTCACCTTCAACAGCGGTGACGACCTGCTCGACGGCTGGCTGCGCCACCACGCCCTCGAACACCAGCAGGACCGGACGACAAACACGTTCGTGATCGTCGACGGTACCCGGATCGCCGGCTACTACTGCCTGGCCACCGCGGCCCTGGAACGGATCCCCGGTTCACGCCGGTGGTCGCGCCGGTCCACCGAACCCGTTCCGGCGATGTTCGTGGGGCGGCTCGCGGTCGATGTCCGGTACCAGGGCCGCGGGCT
>NZ_MRUJ01000056.1:0-8692 GCF_002099325.1 Frankia sp. KB5
GACGAGCATCGCGGAGAGGAACCCGGAGATCAGGAAGAAGTCCGCCATCCGGAAGAGGCCGGAGGCGTAGGCGATCCCGTGGAAGAACGGGTCGTCACCGAGCGTCGAGGCATGCACGAAGACGCCGCCCAGCATGAAGACGGCGCGCAACGCGTCCAGGTGGTGGTAGTGCCCGCCCGGAGCGGACGGCGCCGCCTTTCGCCCCACGATTCCTCCACCAAGGCTGCCGGACCGCTCCGAGCCCCTACGGGCGACGCCCTCCGGTGAAGACGTGGCAGGCTTACATCGTACGTATCATGAATGATACGAAACGAGAGGATTGCCCCGAGCTCCCAGGGACCCCGAACTCCCGGAGCTCAGTGCCCGAACACGTCGGAGTCGAGGGCGTCCGCCTCCCCCGCGGCGCCCCGGTCCAGTCCGGAGATCGCGGCAATCTCCTCAGCGGAAAGCGTGAAGTCGAAGACGTCGATGTTCTCTGCCATGCGCCTGGGGCTGGCCGACTTCGGCACCACCACGATGCCCAGCTCGATGTGCCAGCGCAGGGCGACCTGCGCGGGGGTGCGCTCGTGCGCGGCGGCGATCCGCGTGATCACGGGTTCGTCGAGCAGCCCGGTGCCGGCGCCCAGCGGGCTCCACGCCTCCGTCACGATCCCCTGCTCCGCGTGGTAGGCGCGGATCGCGGACCGGCCGAGTCGGGGATCGAGCTGGATCTGGTTCACGTCCGGCGCGACACCGGTCTGGGCCAGCAGCCGGTCGAGGTGGGTCGTCTTGAAGTTCGACACCCCGATCGCGCGCACCTGGCCGTCCTTCAACAGCTCGACGAGCCCCTTCCAGGCCTCGACGTACCGATCCCGCCACGGGTTCGGCCAGTGGATGAGGAGCAGATCGAGGTAGTCCAGCCCCATCCGGCGGGTACTCTCCACGGCGGCCCTGCGCACGCCGCGGACGCTGTGCGAGCGTTTGTTGAACTTCGTGGTGACGAACAGCTCCTCGCGGGGCACGCCGGCGGCGCGTAGTCCGGCGCCCACTCCCTTCTCGTTGCCGTAGTTGTGCGCGGTGTCAATCAATCGGTAGCCCAGCCCGAGCGCCTGTTCCACCACCCCCTGGACCTCCCGGTCGTTCAGCGGCCAGGTTCCGAGCCCGAGCCTGGGCATCCGGGCACCGTGCGCGAGCGGGACGGTGGGGACAGGCGAAAGCACCACGGGCGTAGGACCTCTCTGGTACGAAGATCTGGTACGAAGAGATGCCGGGCACCCGACCGGATCCGCGCTCCGGCCGGCCTTCGAGTATCCGGGCGACACGGCCGCGATGGATGTGGTACCCACGTCGGCGAGCGAGACCCGGGGAAACGGGTCCGAAGACCCGGAGGGCAGACTGCCAGCATGAGCACCGCCAGGGACGACAGACTCGCGGTACGGCTACCCGAGGATGAAGCCGAGATCATCCGCTCGGCCGCGGAGGGTGAGGGCCTGTCCCTTGAGGACTTCGCCGCCGAGGCCATGAAGCGATACGCGCGAGAGGTTCTCGCCGACCGCCGCCTGTTCCGCGTCCCGGATGCCGACTGGAGCAAGCTCGAGGCGCTGCTCGACGCGCCGCCGCCGGACTCCCCCCGGCTGCGCCGGCTCCTCGACGAGGAACCGGGCTCGGAGCAGCAGGAGTAGCCGGAGTACCCCGCCACCTCTGCCCGCCTCCCGATCGGCCGACCAGTCGACCGGCGATCCCGACGCGGTCCGACGCGGCCCCAAGAAAGGATCCTACGCAGTGCCCCTCGCCAAGCCCGCGGCCCTGKYMSMGGRCMYSGACCGSSWSMCSYYCMACRRMSRTSRCSRSMWSSKSKWCGGYKGRCYGSSSCRMCMMSCSSYSKRAMMCSRGSAKSMSYKSMMGRSMMRCRSKKKCSWGRYMGTMGWMGSYRSCSRKMYSGSYRSCKWCKACKRYCWSGMMMSYGYKKSYCKKSMRSKSMTSCYSGKKTYMSRSSGSKKGKYGSSSCRGYCMRCCGWMSMSSWKSYSGYSAYSKYYGTKGRRSGKSWSSCGGTCSRKGYCCKSKRMCAGGGCCGCGGGCTYGGCGCCCAACTCGTGCGGGACGCCGTGATGCGGTCGCTGACCGTCCATCGCATGGTCGGAGTGCCGCTCCTGCTCGCCCACGCGATACGGCAACCCGGCCGGGCGTTCTACCGCCATCTCGGCTTCCTCGGCACCCACGTCGACCCCTACCTGCTCGCGCTGCCGCTACACGCCGCCGCCGGCGGGGGCTAAGCATCGCCGGCCGCCGCAGGCCCCGCCGAACGCCGCTGGCCCCCGCTGGCCCCCGCTGGCCGCCCGTCACCTACCCGTCACCGAGCAGCACATCCAGGTTGACGCGCAGCAACCACTGATCGAGCTTGAACGGGGGGTACGGCCAGGGCAGGCCGTCGAGCAGCAGCTGGTTCACCGGGAGCCACAGGCTGYGACGGCGGGCGTCGACCGCGCCGCGGCGCACCCCGACATACCGGGTCGCGGGGCCCCGCAGCCTGCTCAGCCCCACGTCGATCGGCCGGTCGGTGCGGAAGGTCATCCGCGTGCCGCGCCCCGCCGGCCGCACGACCTGCACCAGGCCGTCGAGCCCGGCGAGCAGCACCGCGCCGGTGGCCGGATCGAGGGTGATGCTGCGCACCAGCCCACCCCGGTCGGTGCCCGCGACCAGGTAGTCGGGGCGGTTGGCGATGCCCCAGGTGTCGACCGGCCAGTTGCCCGTGGCGGGGGCCCGGGTCACCAGGCCGCGCTCCCCATCGATCTTCGGGTAGACGGCGAGGGTCTCCGCCCGCAGCCCGTCGGCCTTGGTGCGGGCCACATACAGGGTGCCGTCCGCGCCGAACACGGCCGACTCCATCCGGGAGCCGTCCTGAACGGCGCGCACCGCCGTGCTCTTCGGGCTGATGGTGCCCCGCGACGCCGAGTAGGAGAACTCCTGCACGGGGAAGGGCTGGGCCCGGAAGTCCAGCCCRCGCACGTCGCTGATCAGCACGAACCGTTCGTCATCGGGTTCGCTGGTGGGATCGGCGACGACCTCCCGCGGGTTCACGACCAGTTCGAGGCCCAGCGGGCGGACCTGCGGGTACTGCCAGTGCGCCCGCACCCGGCCGGCAAGGTCGACGACGAGCAGGGCGCCGTTGTCGGTGCCGCCGACCCCGGTCCCCAGGTACTGGGCGATGACCAGGTGCCCGCTGCGGGGCAGCCGGGCGATCGAGGACGGCCCGCGCGGTGAGCGCGGCTCCAGCGGCGCGAGCACCGGGAAGGCCAGCGCCGCCACGTGCGGCGGGGCGGTCCCGGCGAGCTGGGCCGCCGTCCTGGACGCCGTCCGGTCGTAGGCCCACCGTCCGCCCGGGGAATCCCGCCGGAGCTGACCGATGCTCGGCAACTCGCCATCGATGGAGGTGTTCCAGCCGAAGAAGGGCATCAGCGAGACGAAGACCACCCGCTCGGTGCCGTCCGGACCGGGCACGACGATCACGTCCGAGATGTCCCCGCCGCCCACACCATGGTAGTTCGGGTCGGCCCGGGGCAGGCTTGTCCGGCCCTTCGTTGAGGGGATCACCAGGCGGGTGAACCGTTCGGCGGCCGGCTCGAAGATCTCTATCTCCATGCCCGTGCCGGTCAGTTTCGCCTGGTCGTCGGTGAACGGAGTCGTCGCGAGGAAGACGGTGCCGTCCGCGGCGACCGCGGACAGAAAGGCGGCCTGACCGGGGCCGAAGCCCCAGCCCGGCACCCCGGCAATCTCGATGGCCGACCGGTCGTCGAGGTTTCCGAAGGTGCCGGGTGCGCCGTAAATGGTCAGCAGATTCCCGGGCAGGCCCGCCACCGCCCCGGCCGGCATCGACGGCCCCACGGTGACCCCGCCGACTGGTGCCGAGGGTCGGCTCAGCGGCAGGTCACCGGAGGATGTCGGACCCGAGGACGAGGAGAGCAGGCGCGCGGCGACGAGGGCACCGGCGGATGTCGCGCCGAGGCCCACGGCCGTCGCAAGCAGGCGGCGGCGAGTGACGGCGAGCGGCGAACGCACCGACCCCGACGACCCGGGAGAAACGGGAGAACCGGGCTCACCGCCGTCCGCGTTCGGACGGGTCTGGGCTGGCATCAGCGGTGGCCTCTCCGCGCGGGGTGGGCTGGGACTCGTCGGGCAGAGGAGCTCCTCACACCCGGGCCGGGACCCCCTCGCCGGGTTGGGGGTTGGGTAGCCCCATATCCCCCGCCGGCCGCCGGTGCGTCTCGGCGACCCGCGCCACCCGGCGGTCGGCGTGATGCAGCTGGACCACGAGCAGGCCGACCGCGAGTGCGGTCACCGACTCGGCGGCGAGCGCGGCGGTGGCCGTGGCCATCGATCCGCCGCCGGCCGAGACAAGCGCCCCAGCCGTCGCCACCGTGGCGACGGCGAGCACGCCGACGACCCGGCGCACCCCGGCGCCGAGCAGGTACGTGGTGAACATCAGGGTGACGGCCAGCAGGGTCATGCTCAGCGCGAGCACCGACAGCGCGGAGGCGGCGGCGGTGAGATGCGCCCCGAAGACGAGTCCGATCAACCACTTCGCCGCGAACAGACCGAGCCCGGCAAGGAAGAGCCCGGGAGCGACGACGAAGACCAGCGCCACGACCAACGTGCCCCCGGCGGGGCGTCCCTCCTTGCGCCGTCGTGCCGCCTCGGGCAGCAGGAAGTTCGCGACCGCCAGCCCGATGAAGACCGGTACCTTGCAGGCCGTCGAGATCGCCGCGTAGCCGCCGACCCCGGAGGAGCCCAGCCAGCCGACGATGACGACGTCCATGTTCTGCAGCAGGGCGAGGGGGATCAGCGCGCCGAGGGCGACGGTGGTGTCGGCAATGACGCTCTGCCGGGCGCTGGCGCGTGGCGCCGGGATCGGCAGCGGAATCGGCCCGGTGGCCGGCGGTGTGCCGTCGTCAGGCAGCACGGGCGCCCCGCGCTGGGACACGGGCGCCCCGCGCTGGGACGCGGGCGGGCGCGGCAGCCGCGGGGTGCGCGTGACGGCCCACCGGGCGTGCTCGGCGCCGACGACGACGCCGAGCACGATGCCCAGGCCCGCGCCGTTCACCCCGAGCCCGCCCAGCACGAGCACGATCACCAGGCCGATCCGGACGAAGCCCTCGACCACGAAGTTGACGGCGAGACGCGGATAGGCCCCCCTGGCCTGCAGCAGGCCGCGTTCGACGCACAGCAGCGTCCACAGCGCGGCACCGATGGTCGCCTCGGCGATCGCGAGCGGATGCGGATAGGACATCAGCGCGGCCACCGGCCGGCACAGCACCACCGCGACGATCGCGGAGATCGCGATGCCGACGCCGCAGGCGCCCCGCAGCCGCCGGATCCAGGACCACTGCTCGCGCCGGGTGCCCCCCGGGCCGGACGTCTCGTGCTGCACCACGGCGATCAGCAGCGCGTTACCCGCGACCGAGAGGATCAGGAAGATGCTGACCTGCACCGACACGGCGCCGTAGGAGTCCGGGTCCAGCGACCGGGCGACGATCAGGTTCATCAGCAGGTTGCACCCGTTGACGAGCATGCCGGCGACGGCCAGTGCTGCCGGACCGGCCAGCAGGCCCGTCACAGCCTCACGCGAGGRCTTCGCCATCAGTCTCCCCACCGGGAACGGGACACGTCGAAATCACCCACAGCGGAACACCGGCCATGGTAGGTGGTCGACGATTTTCCGACATCGGTAGGTTGCAGGCGAACCTTGCAGACGAACATGGTAAGCCCTGGYGAGCGGAACGAAATGGAAGGAATGCCACCGGTGACGGGAAGTCCCAGCGTGACGCCCCCGGGAGGATCGACACACCTCGGAGGGTCCCGGGAGCGCCGGTACCTGCCCACCCTCGCCGGCCGGCACGTGGTGTTCCTCAACTGGCGGGACCGGGAGCATCCGCAGGCCGGCGGGGCGGAGTTGTTCTGCCAGTCGATCGCCGAGCGGTTCGCCGCGGCCGGTGCCCGGGTCACCCTGCTGACCTCGCGGGCCACGGAAGGTGAACGCCCTGGTCCGCCCGTCGCCGAGTCCGTTGGCGGCGTCGAGGTGCGCCGCGGGGGCGGTACCTTCGGCGTCTATCCATCGGTGCTCGCCCGGCTGGCCAGCCTGGGCCGGGCCGGGCACCGCGTCGACGCCGTCGTCGACTGCCAGAACGGGATCCCGTTCTTCAGCCCCCTGGTGCTGCCGGCGAGCACCCCCGTCGTGCAGGTGCTCCACCACGTTCATCAGAAACAGTTTCCGTTGTACTTCCCCGGGCCGGTCGCCCGGGTGGGGCAACTGCTGGAGGCGCCGGGCAGCCGGTGGGTCTACCGGCGCCGGCCGGTGGTGGTCGTCTCCCCCTCGACCCGCGCCGAGGCCCGTGACATCCTCGGCCTGCCCGGCCCGCGCTTCCTGGTCCCCAACGGGGTGACCACCTCGGCCGCCGGGGCCGCCGGGGCCGCCGGGGCCGCCGGGGCCGCCGGGGCCACTACGTTCACGGGCCCGGCTGGCGGTGGGCCCGCAGGCTCGGATGGCGGCCCCGCGACGGCACCCACCATCGTGTGCGTCGGCCGGCTCGTGCCGCACAAGCGGCTCCACCTGCTCCTCGACGCGCTGCCCGCGCTGGTCGGGGCGCATCCCGGGCTCACCGTCCACATCGTCGGCGACGGCCCGGACCGCGAACGGCTGACCGCCCGCGCGGTCGCCCTCGGGCTGACCACTACCGGTGCGGTGACCACTACCGACCCGGGGGCGGCTCCGGGCTCGGGAGGCACGACCGACCGGGACGGTGACGCCGTGCGCTGGCACGGCTACACCGATGCCGCCACCCGCGACCGGCTGCTTTCCTCGGCCTGGCTGACAGTCAACCCCTCGCATGGTGAGGGCTGGGGGCTGTCGGTCCTGGAGGCCGCTGCCCTCGGGGTGCCCGCGGTGGCGTTCCGGGTCCCGGGGCTGCGCGACGCGGTCCGGGACGGGACTACGGGATGGCTGGTCGACGAGGGCGAGCCRCTGGAGAAGACCCTCGACGCGGCGCTAAGGCTACTGGCCGAGCCGCCCGCGGCGGCCGAGCTGCGCGCGGCGGCCCGCGCCTGGGCGGCCGGGTTCACCTGGGACGCCAGCGCCGAACTGCTGGCCCGGGTGGTCACCGCCGAGATCGACCGACTGGCCGACCCGGCGGCGAAGCGGGCCGAAGCAGGAGAACAAGGCCGCGCGCCGCAGCGGGGTCGGGGACCGGATCGGGGCCTGGAGCGCCGGCGCCGGGACGATGACCTCACGCACGCCCGTTTCACCCTGCCGGTCGGCACCTCCCGCCCGGCGTTGCGCCGCACGGACCTGGTGTACCGGCCGGATCCGACCGGCCCGGAGATGATCGCGCTCCTCTACGGCGCCGGCCCCACCGCCGCACGCACCGCCCTGACCCGGGCCGGAGTCGGGGTCGGCGCGCTCGCCGACCTGCGGCTACGCCCGGCGACCGGCGAGGACCTGCTGTTCGCGGCCAGCCGTGACCTGGCGGCATCTCCCCCGGATCCGGGTCCCGGTCCGATCCCGACCGACAACCGGGGCGATCAGGCGAAGGCCGGAGCGCGACGAGCAGCCTCGAACATGCTTTCCACGGAGCTAGCGGGAAAACCAGGTGACCGTTGATCGGGACGGTACCCAGGGGGCTGACACGAAAATAAGGTGACCGGTGCGCTCAGGCTGCGGAGGTCTTCGGGGTCATCGGCGGACAGCGGCAATGCGCCGACGATCGTCGCGGCCGTCAGCCGCTCACCGGATAGCCGCCTCGGCCGCGGGTCGCCGGGTGATGCACAGATCGGCCCGGGCCAGAACGGCCGGCATGTTCCGGATCGCGTCGCGGTCCCGATCACGGTCCTCTTCGGTCAGCTCCTCCCAGTCCACCATCGACGGGTGACGCTTGTCCGGGCCGAGGTCCTCGCGCACCGGACCGTAGGAGTAACCCTGCCGCTCCTTGTGCTGCCGCCACCGGTCGTGCTCGGCCCGGGCGAGCTCCTCGACCTCGGCGGCGGACAGCGAAAACGGATCGACAGCCGGATCGACGTCCTGCTCGGCCGGTGTGCACACCCAGCCACGGTTACGCAGCACCGTCTCGTAATGAACCGCCTGATCACGGTTGGCTTCCCGCAGCGCCTCGGAGAGCTCCGCCCAGGGCCGCAGTCCGGGCCTCGATCCAGCCGCGTGCCGTTTACCGAGCTCATGCTCCAGATAGCGGTCGTGGATCGCCCGCGCCAGCTGCTCCACCAACTCCCCGTCGCCCAGGACCGACGGCGTGCCGCCGACGCCGCCATCCCCGCCCACCGCATCGGCCCAGGCCGGGCGCGAGGCCCCGATCGGCCGTAGAGCATCCACGCGGACTCCACGCACGGCACGCCTGGCTGTGATCATGACCGGATGTCTCCCTCAGGAACAGACGGTGGACGACGTCCGAACAATCGGCGCCACGAAAACGCTAACCGAGTCCCTTGCTGTCGGTATAGGGATTGCGAGTCCTATGCCCGACATCGGACCCGGCTCGGGCGCCGAAGTGGGCGCCGGCGCCCGAGCCGGCGGGACGGTCCCAGGCCCGCCCGGCCAACGCGGCCAGCACCGCCGCCAAGGCCAAGGCGCCGAACACCTGGACCAGCGGCCCGAACGCCCCCTGCCCGGATCCGGGCTGGCTGCCGGGCTGCGCCGCCACCCCGATTCCC
>NZ_MRUJ01000057.1:0-48569 GCF_002099325.1 Frankia sp. KB5
CTGGAGAAGACCCTCGACGCGGCGCTAAGGCTACTGGCCGAGCCGCCCGCGGCGGCCGAGCTGCGCGCGGCGGCCCGCGCCTGGGCGGCCGGGTTCACCTGGGACGCCAGCGCCGAACTGCTGGCCCGGGTGGTCACCGCCGAGATCGACCGACTGGCCGACCCGGCGGCGAAGCGGGCCGAAGCAGGAGAACAAGGCCGCGCGCCGCAGCGGGGTCGGGGACCGGATCGGGGCCTGGAGCGCCGGCGCCGGGACGATGACCTCACGCACGCCCGTTTCACCCTGCCGGTCGGCACCTCCCGCCCGGCGTTGCGCCGCACGGACCTGGTGTACCGGCCGGATCCGACCGGCCCGGAGATGATCGCGCTCCTCTACGGCGCCGGCCCCGCCGCCGCACGCACCGCCCTGACCCGGGCCGGAGTCGGGGTCGGCGCGCTCGCCGACCTGCGGCTACGCCCGGCGACCGGCGAGGACCTGCTGTTCGCGGCCAGCCGTGACCTGGCGGCATCTCCCCCGGATCCGGGTCCCGGTCCGATCCCGACCGACAACCGGGGCGATCAGGCGAAGGCCGGAGCGCGACGAGCAGCCTCGAACATGCTTTCCACGGAGCTAGCGGGAAAACCAGGTGACCGTTGATCGGGACGGTACCCAGGGGGCTGACACGAAAATAAGGTGACCGGTGCGCTCAGGCTGCGGAGGTCTTCGGGGTCATCGGCGGACAGCGGCAATGCGCCGACGATCGTCGCGGCCGTCAGCCGCTCACCGGATAGCCGCCTCGGCCGCGGGTCGCCGGGTGATGCACAGATCGGCCCGGGCCAGAACGGCCGGCATGTTCCGGATCGCGTCGCGGTCCCGATCACGGTCCTCTTCGGTCAGCTCCTCCCAGTCCACCATCGACGGGTGACGCTTGTCCGGGCCGAGGTCCTCGCGCACCGGACCGTAGGAGTAACCCTGCCGCTCCTTGTGCTGCCGCCACCGGTCGTGCTCGGCCCGGGCGAGCTCCTCGACCTCGGCGGCGGACAGCGAAAACGGATCGACAGCCGGATCGACGTCCTGCTCGGCCGGTGTGCACACCCAGCCACGGTTACGCAGCACCGTCTCGTAATGAACCGCCTGATCACGGTTGGCTTCCCGCAGCGCCTCGGAGAGCTCCGCCCAGGGCCGCAGTCCGGGCCTCGATCCAGCCGCGTGCCGTTTACCGAGCTCATGCTCCAGATAGCGGTCGTGGATCGCCCGCGCCAGCTGCTCCACCAACTCCCCGTCGCCCAGGACCGACGGCGTGCCGCCGACGCCGCCATCCCCGCCCACCGCATCGGCCCAGGCCGGGCGCGAGGCCCCGATCGGCCGTAGAGCATCCACGCGGACTCCACGCACGGCACGCCTGGCTGTGATCATGACCGGATGTCTCCCTCAGGAACAGACGGTGGACGACGTCCGAACAATCGGCGCCACGAAAACGCTAACCGAGTCCCTTGCTGTCGGTATAGGGATTGCGAGTCCTATGCCCGACATCGGACCCGGCTCGGGCGCCGAAGTGGGCGCCGGCGCCCGAGCCGGCGGGACGGTCCCAGGCCCGCCCGGCCAACGCGGCCAGCACCGCCRCCAAGGCCAAGGCGCCGAACACCTGGACCAGCGGCCCGAACGCCCCCTGCCCGGATCCGGGCTGGCTGCCGGGCTGCGCCGCCACCCCGATTCCCGCGCCAATCATGGCGACCGCGGCGCAGCGGCCCCCCGCCGCGGGCCAGCGCCGACCGACCAGGACGAACACCGGTACGGCCAGCGCCACCGGGCCCGCCACCAGCGCCACCGCCAGCATGGCGAGCACCGTCCACCCCGCACCGGCCACCGGCGGGGACACCGTCGCCCGGCCCAGCCGGCCCAGCCGGCGCGGCCTCAGCAGCGCCGGATAGCCGTTCTCGTCGGATCGTGGCCGTAGCCGGAACCGGGCGGGCAGCACGGCGAGCACGACCAGCACCACGACCAGCAACAGCCCCACCACGAGGTTGCGGCGGTATTCCGCACCGGGCGCGTTGTCGATGACGATCGTGCCGCCGGTGCCGGCCGGGACGATCCAGCCCTGCTGCCAGCCGTCGAGGCGCAGCGGGGTCAACGCCACGCCGTTCAGCTTCGCCGTCCACGAGGAGTTGGCGTTCTCCCGGACGGCGAGGAAGGCGCGGTCACCGGCGCCGATCTGGACCGTCCGGTGCTCCGCTGTCCACTCGTGCACCGTCGTCGCCCGCGGCGTGGCCGCGCTCACCTGGGCGCCCGATCCGACCAGCGCGATCGCGTCGACGAGGATGGAGGTCGCTCCCTGGTCGACGCCGAGCAGGTGCGGCCCCGCCGAGAGCCGCAGCGTGCCGCCGTCGGTGCACAGCGACACCCGCACCGGCCGCACCGAGGTGACGTCGCTGTCCCGGCCGGAGATCCGCAGGGGGTAACGGGTCCCGTCGACGACCAGGGTGGGGCCCTGGCCGCAGTCGACCAGCAACGGAGTGTCACCCGCTGGGGGTGTCCCCCGCGGCGGGGGGATGAAGCTCGCCGAGCCGCTCATCGTGAAGGTCATGTCCCGGGGCACCTCGAAGCGCCGGGACAGCGCCAGCTCCTCCGAGCCGCCGAACGGCTGCGCCGGGTCGACCCGCTCCCGGGCCATCGAGAAGGCGACCAGCCCCCCGTCCGGCGCGGCGAAGCGCCGGGCCACGTCGGTGGGGAGCTGCGCGTAGTGGCGGAAGGTGACCCCGGGGATGGTGATCTCCCGAATACCGGCGCCGAGGGTGTCGTCGGTCTCCTGGCCGACCCGCGCGAACGTGATGCGGTACCAGCGGCTCGGCCCCGCTGGGACGGCGAGGCGCTGGATGTCCTCCACCGGACGCACCTCGGTGACCACCGAGCCCGCCTCGCTGGACACCCGCAGCGCCTCGACGGCCGGCCGCCACGAACCCTCGGACAGCAGCCGCACGTCGAGGTAGGGCACGGTCATCCGCCGGCCGGCATCGAGCTGGATCCACTGCCCGGCCGACGTCGTGCCCTTCGTGCGCTGTGCCGTCCACGCGGTCGCGGCGAAGCCGTCGACGGCCGCCGGTGGCGCGAGGTCCGGCGCGGCGAGTAGGTCGTAGCCGTAGGAGGACGCGGTGACGGACATGCCGCCGACGTAGCCCGCGACCGTCTGGTGGCCGGCGACGTCGGCCTCGGCCCACTGGTGGGGCTCCCCCGTCTTGCCGACCGCGGTGCCGGTGGGCCCGAGGAGGTACGAAGCGGCGTCGTGGACGAGTCCGAAGGTGCTGTCGCGCCGGGTCAGGGTGTCCGTGTCGACCCAGGCGGTCGTCGGGCCGATCACCTCCCCCGGCGCAACCTTGATCGCCGCCGGGCTCGTCGAAGACGCCACGGCGGCGGACGGATCGGTGCGATCCGCGGCGAGGTCCGCGGCGAGCACGGCGGCCCGGTCGCTGCTCAGCAGGCCCTGCCCGGCGAGCTGCACCGTCGCCTCGGGGCCGCCGGAGACGACGACGGCGGTGTCCGCCGGGTAGGAGCCGACAAGCTTCGCGCCGCCCGGGACGGTCCAGACCTCCAGCGCGGGTACCCGCGCGGTCGGGTTACGCAGCTCCGGGACGAGCCTCTCCTTCGCCGAGGCGCGCGCCGGCACCTGCGGGCCAAACGCGGCGGTCAGGGTGAGACCGGAGGAACGCAACGCCCGGTGGAGCTCGTCGGTGGACGGGGGGACGTCCCAGTTCTTCTGTTCCAGGTCGTTGCGGARCAGGATCTGGCCGATCCCGGCCCGGGCCAGCGCCGGGGCGAGGCCCGCGGCGGACCCGGTGGCGAGCTGGTGCTCGATGCCGTCCATCAGCCGGGTCACGCCCGTGCCACCGAGCGGGATCAGGCCGCGGACCCCCCACGGCGTGCGGGCCAGCCACTGCAGCGGCTCGTCGAGCGGCCGGCCCCACTCGTACTCGGCGAACGGCGAGCCGGGCAGCACCAGTGCCCGGCCGTCCTGGGGATGGGCGGCCAGCCAGTCCGCGGCGGCCACCCAGTAGTCGGGCACCCGGGCGAACGGCCGGGGCTGCAGCGCCCTGCCGGCGAGCGCTGGCGTCATGCCGCAGACCAGCGCGGCCACGGTCAGCACGACGGGGACGTTCACCGCGACGGTCACGATCATGTCCGCGGTCCTGCCGTGCCGGCGGGAAGCCCCGCGGGTCGTCCATCTCCGCACACGGGCGGTGAGACTGACAGGTCGGACCGTCAGGGCGTGCGCGATCCCCAGGGCTATCGGCAGGCGCACCACCGGCTGGAACTTGTAGACGTTGCGCAGAAAGCCCAGCTGGTCACCGAGCAGGTCCCGCACCACGCCCGCCAGCGGGCTGCCCGGATGCCCCGGATAGGCCGCAGCCACCGAGACCGTGCCGGCGGCCAACGTCACCAGCAGGAACCGGCGGGCGGGCAGATCGGCCCGGGACAGCCCCCACAGCCCGATCGCCGCCACGGCTGCCGATCCGATGATAGGCACCGGCCGGGACACGTACTCGGTGGCGGCCGGCAGCCAGGGCCTGGGTAACTGGACATACGCCAGCCAGTCCGTCGCGCCGCGCAGGGCTTCCGCCACCGACGTCGTCGCCGTGGTCGTCTGGGCGGTCTCGGTGAACGCGAGGAAGTTCAGCCCGTAGCGGCCCTGCACCATCAGCGCCAGCAGCCACCAGGCCGAGGCGAGGATGACGGCGACGACCCACCAGGCCCRCAGCGCCCAGGCCCGGCGGGTGCCGCCGGCGAACACAAGGACCGCCGCCGGACAGAGCAGGACGCACAGCGTGACCGTCGCGTTGATTCCGCCGGTGCCCAGGATGGCGAGTCCGGACAGGGCAGCCGCCCGTCGCGGGGACAGCCGCCGGCCCGGGTCCAGGGCGGGATCGTCAGYGGCATCGACATCATCGACGGCCGTGGTACTGGTGGTGGCGGCCGTACCGGTGTCGGCGCCGAAGGCGCCGTCCGGACGCAGCGCGAGGATGAGCGGCAGGGTGATCCACGGGAGCATGGCGGCGCCCGCGAGCGCCACGGAAGTCGCCCCGATCTTGCCGAGGAACATCGGGGACAGGGTGTAGGCGAGTCCGGCCAGCACCCGGGTGCGCGGTACGCCGAGCCGCAGGGCCTCGGCCAGCCGCACGACCCCCCAGGCGGAGACGGTGAGGAGCAGCGCGATCCACAGCCGCTGGGTGACCCAGGCGGGTATCCCGAGCAGGTCACCGGCACCGAAGAACGGTCCCATCGGGAACAGGTAGCCGACGTACTGGTTGGGCAGGTAGCCGAACTCGGCGAGGGAGTTCCACAGGTGGGTGGCCCGMCCCATGAAGCCCCACGGGTCAAGGGGGACGTCCAGCTTGGTGTCGGCGGTCAGGTTGCCGGGGGCCTGGAGCAGAAAGAGCACCATAAAGCCGGCGGCCATGCCGAACAGGGGCCGCCGTGACGTCCGCGTGTCGCGGCGACGCGGCGACGCGGCGACGGCCGGGGCTGCGACGGCCGGGGCGGGTGACGGCGCGCCGAGGCCCTGCGCCGTCGTGGGGGTGCCGGCGGCGGGGGAAGGGATCGCTTACTCCAAAGGATAAGGATGGGGTCCGGTTCGCCGGACCTTCATACAGCCTTCCGAGGCAGCGGAGTCACACCACCCAGGTCCGCGGGCAGGCGCAGGGGCTTCTCGACGCCCCCCACGGCCGCCGTGAGGACGGCGGGCGGCGGCCCGGCGGTCACCGGTTCCGCGGGGGCCGGGACGCTCACGGCAGAAGGCGGGACTCGGACCTGCGCGGCGGGGGACGCCCCGTCGCCCGGACGAACCGGCGCTGCCGCGGCGGCGGGCGACTGCACCGTGGGACGCGTCACTACGAGGYCGGGAGCGGAGCGGTTCAGGTACCGCCGGGCGCGCATCACGTCGACGAGCATCGCGGGGGTGTGCCGGGTCACCCGGAACGTGCCACCGGGTATCTCCGCCCATCGGACCGGGACCTCGGCGATCCGGTAGCCGATCGACCGGGCGATCGAGAGCACCTCCACGTCGAAGCCAAATCCGGAGGAGCGCGCAAGGCTGAACAGCAGCTTGGCCTCGGGGCCGCGGAAAGCCTTGAACCCGCATTGGGTGTCGGCGACGTCCAGGCTGGTCAGGGACCGGATGATCTGGTTGAAGGCCCAGCTGCCGACCCGCCGGCCACTGCTGCGGACCGCACCCGCCCCAACCCGGCGCGATCCGAGCGCCACTTCGGCGTGCTCCAGCGCGGCGAGGAGCAGAGGAAGATCATTGACGTCGGAGGCGCCGTCGGCGTCCAGGAAGGCGATCGACTCACCGTGCGCGGCCGACACCCCCATGCGGACCGCGGCGCCCTTGCCCGAGTTCCACGGCAGCCGCAGGACCCGACCACCGGGCAGATCCGCGAGCAACTCCTCGGCGATCGCAGCGGTGCCGTCCGTACTGCCGTCRTCAACCACAATCACCTCGGCACCGGGGATCCTGTGCATGACCGAGATCAGCGGGGGTAGCGAGCCGGGCAGGCGCATCGCCTCGTTGTAGGCGGGGATGACAACGCTCACAGGCACGCGGTCCAAGACTCACTCCTAGGCCGCGACGACGGAGCCGATGACTGAAGCCACCGAGGCGCAGCGGTTGGTGACGGCCGATCGAGATCAGCAAACAGTTTTAGGCGTTCTACCGAAACGCGGCAAAGTATGCATGCTAGAGTTTCCTTTTGTTTCATTTACTGGCAATGTGACACAATGGGCATCTCTTGAGTACAGGTGGACATCTATTGAGCGTACGTTGGACTATCAGACGTTCATCTGGCGATGTGTAGCATACGGATGAGGCAGAACARCTCGGACAGGGGGTGGCCGATCCCCCGGAGCGCCTCGGATCATCCTGGATCGGACGGTCGGCCAGGTCGCGGTGCGGCGACCCGGCGCCCGCGGGCGTGCACGCTGCGGAGCAGAAAAACGCGGCAGGCGGGCCGGCGGGGGACCAACCGCCGACACCGGGTACGGATTTGCGAACCGTGGATCGGCGACGCCACGACGATTCCGGGGCCCGGCGTCGACCGGACCGGACCGGAAACGGTCGGGCTGTCGCTGTCGGGCGACCCGCCGGTAGCACCCGGGACGGTGAACTTCCGGAGACCTTCGGAAATGGAAGGATGGAGATCAACCTGTCGCGGGGGATAACCGCGCACCGGCGGATTTCCGACGTCCACCCGCGTCACGAGGCCTCCCCGAGCGGCCCGCTTCTGGGATGATCCACCAAGGGTTCCGGCCAGGGCGGATGGAGGAGCCATGCCACGACCCGAGCGCGCAGGTCGGGCCCGGTCGCATGCGGCCGGGGCGGGCGAGGCGGACGCGCAGCTGCGCGGTCTCATCGATGCGGGTCGCAGCAAGCTGCCCCCGAGAACGGCGATGCGGGCCCGCGACGCCGCCCGGCCCACCGACGCCGACCTCGCCGAGGCCGAGCGATCGGTGGTACTGCATCGCGGATCACGCCCCGCACCGGCGACCCCGTCGACCAGCCCCACCGACCCGGTCCGCCGCGGCGGCCCCAGCAGCGCCGGAGCCGGTCGTGCCGAAGCCAGCAGCGCCGGAGCCGAGAGCGCCACGACCGACCGCCGCGGCCGGGGTGCCCGCAGGACCCGCCGACGCTCCGACCGCGGATCCGCCGGACCGCATGAGAGCGGCCCTGCCGAGACCGGGTCCTCGAAGAACAGGTCTCAGGAAGCCGACGAGGCCGACCCGGGCACCGACGGTACGTCCCCGGTCCGCTCGTAGGCCGAGAGCATCCGAAGCCGCCGCACGTGTCGTTGCTCCCCGCTGAACGGCGTGGTGAGGAAGACCTCGGCGAACGTCAGGGCCGCCGTGACGGTGTACATGCGCGCGCCGAGGCTCAGCACGTTGGCATCGTTGTGCTGGCGGGCCAGCGTCGCCGTCTGCTCGCTCCATGCCAGGGCCGCGCGCACCCCGGCGACCTTGTTCGCCGCGATGGCCTCCCCGTTGCCCGATCCCCCGATGACGATGCCCATGCTGCCCGGTTCGACAGCGGTGGCGGCGGCGGCGGCGAGGACGAACGGAGGGTAGTCATCGTCGGGGTCGTACTCGACAGGACCATGGTCGACGGGCGCGTGGCCCAGCTCCACCAGACGCTCGGCGAGCGCCTCCTTCAGGTGGAAGCCCGCATGGTCAGATCCCAGATGGACACGCATGATGTGTCATCATGCCCGATCACGTGAGGATCGGGTCCTGGTCCCAGGTCCGTTTGAGCTCGTGGAAGCCGGGGGTAGCAGCGACGAGCAGAACTCCGTCCCAGAAGACCGCTTCGGTCGCGTCCGYGGGCAAGGGTACGGACGTGGGTGTGGGTGTGGGTGTGGGTACGAACGTGGCCGCGGGGGTGTCGAGAGTTTCGGCGCTCATGTGGTCTCCTCGGTCGACGGCACCGTTCGACCGGGATCAACCCGTCGGGGTGGTGGTCACTTCCCGCTCACGGCGAGATAACCGGCGACCCTGTTCACCATGGCAGCGAACGGAACGGCGGCGATGGCACCGGGGATGCCGGCCAACACGCCACCGGCCGACAGCRCGATGACAATCGCGAGCGGATGCAACCGCACCGCCCGCCGCATGACCAGCGGCTGCAACAGGTGCCCCTCGACCTGCTGCACGGCCAACACGACACCCAGAATGATCAACGCATCCGGCACGCCATTCGAGACCAGGGTCACCAGTACCGCCGCGGCGCCGGCCACCGTCGCCCCGACAATCGGGACGAACCCGCCGAAGAACGTCAGCAGGGCCAGCGGCGCGACGAGCGGGACACCCACGCCGACCAGGCCGATGGTGATACCGATCGCGTCGACCGCCGCGACAAAGACCGTCCCACGAATGTAGCCGGTCAACGTGTTCCACGCCTCCCGACCGGCGCCACGCACCCGCTCCTCCGCTCCGTCCGGGAAGCGGGTGACGATCCAGTTCCAGATACGATCCCCGTCGTACAGGAAGAAGAAGGTCGAGAACAGGGTGACGAGCAGGCCGGTGAGCACCTCGGCGGCCACCGAGGCGCCGGAGATCACCCCGGAGACCAGGCGCCCCCGGTTGTTCGCCAGGCTCTTGCGGATGTCGTCGACCAGATTGTCGATCTGGCTCTGTGACAGGTGGAGCGGACCGTTTCTCAGATAGCCGCGGATCTGCTCGACGCCCTCGCTGACCTGATCGCTGACCGTGGGGATCTCGTTCGCTGCGTTGAAGCCCACCGCCACCCCGGCACCCACGAACACCGCGAAGAACACGAACAACGCGGTGAAGGCAGCGCCCAGCCGGTTMATACCGAGCCGCTGCAGCCGGTGCGCGAGCGGATGGATGAGAGCGGCGATGAGCAGCCCGGCGATGAGCGGAATCACCACGATCCGGACCCGTCCCACGACCATCAGCAGGATGTAGATGGCCGCGCCCGTGACGATCAGACGCCACGACCAGCCCGCCGAGACCCGCAGCGCGACCGGGATGTGATAGTCGGCCCGCCGAGCCGGGGACTCCCCCCCGCCGGCGGCCCGCGGCCCGCCTGGTGGCTCGGATGCCGCCGCCTCGGGCATCGGCGCGGTGGGCATCGGCGCGGTGGACGACCCACCGCCGGCCGGAACGGCTGAGGCCCGGCGAGCCCGGTGAGGGCGCCCGGGGACGCGACCGAGCCCCGCCACCCGTCTCACCGGCGGCTCCCTTCCTGTCCTGCCCTCTTCCTGCCTTCCCGCGACCGCGCGGACATCCCGATCCTCCCGCAGGCTGGTCACGCGGAAGATGTCGCCATCGTGCCGCATCGGCGACCAGCGAGAGCGGGCACCCCGCGCCAATCACCACAATCCACCATCTCCGGCACCGGTACCACGGCCGACGGCCCGACCACCACGTCCCCGACCACCACGTCCCCCGGCGGCGACCGTTCCCCTCATCGGCGTGGGAGACTGGGAACACGGTGATGACCGTGTGCAGTCCTGCAAGTCCGTGCCGTCCGAAAGGAACCGGGTGCCCAACAACCTCACCCGCGACGAGGCGCGCGAGYGCGCCCGCCTGCTCAACGTTGCCTCCTATGACGTCGAACTCGACCTGACGACCGGCCACGAGACCTTCCGCACGTCAACCGCGGTCATCTTCACCTGCGTCGAGCCTGGGGCGTCGACGTTCATCGAGCTCGCCGCCGCGAAGGTCGACGAGGTCGTTCTCAACGGAGCGCCGCTCGACCCCGCCGCGGTGTTCGACGGCGAGCGGATCCGGCTCGATAACCTCGCGGAGTCGAACCGGCTCACGGTGGTGGCGGACGGCGTCTACTCCCGCACCGGTGAAGGCCTGCACCGCTTCGTCGACCCGGTGGACGAGGCCGTTTACCTCTACACCCAGTTCGAGACGTACGACGCGCACCGGATGTACGCCTGCTTCGACCAGCCCGACCTCAAGGCGACGTTCACCCTCACGGTCACCGTCCCGGCGGACTGGAAGGCGATCTCCAACAGCGCGGTCGCCGCGGTGGCGGAGGCCGCGATCGGGGTGCGCACCATCCGCTTCCTGACCACCCCGGTGATGTCGACGTACATCACCGCGCTCGTCGCCGGCCCGTACCACGAGGTCCGCGACCACCACGACGGCATCGACCTGGGCCTCTACTGCCGCCGATCGCTGGCCGAGTTCCTCGACCCCGCCGAGCTCTTCGAGATCACCAAAGCCGGGTTCGACTTCTACCACCGGGTGTTCGACTACCGGTACCCGTTCGGCAAGTACGACCAGTTGTTCGTGCCCGAGTTCAACGCCGGGGCGATGGAGAACGCCGGCTGCGTGACCTTCCTGGAGGAGTATGTCTTCCGGGCGAAGGTGACCGAGGCCCGCCGCGAGCGGCGCGCCGAGACGATCCTGCACGAGATGGCGCACATGTGGTTCGGTGACCTGGTCACCATGCGCTGGTGGGACGACCTGTGGCTGAACGAGTCGTTCGCCACCTACATGTCGGTCCTCGCCCAGGTGAACGCGACCCGCTTCACCAACGGCTGGACGACCTTCGCCAACGCGGAGAAGGGCTGGGCCTACCGCCAGGACCAGCTCTCCTCCACGCACCCGATCGTCGCCGACGCCCCGGACATGGACGCGGTACGGACGAACTTCGACGGCATCACCTACGCCAAGGGCGCCTCGGTGCTCAAGCAGCTCGTGGCCTGGGTCGGCCAAGAGGAGTTCCTCGCCGGGCTGCGGGCGTACTTCCGCCGCTACGAGTACGCGAACACGTCGCTGCGCGACCTGCTCGACGAGTTGGAGAACGCCAGCGGGCGGAACCTTACCGCCTGGTCCGCGGACTGGCTGGAGACCACCGGCGCGAACACCCTGCGGCCGCGCTTCTTCACCGACTCCTCGGGCCTGTTCACCTCGTTCGACGTGGTGCAGGAGCCGGCGTCGGCGCCGCCGACCGCCTCGCGCACGCTGCGCCCGCACCGGCTCGCGATCGGCCTTTACGATCGGGACGCCACCGGCGCGCTGGTCCGGCGGGAACGGGTCGAGCTCGACGTGACGGGCAAGCTCACCGAGGTCGCCAAGCTCGTCGGTGCCCGCCAGCCGGATCTGATCCTGCTCAACGACGACGACCTCACGTACGCGAAGGTGCGCCTCGACGAGCGGTCGCTGGCCACGCTCGTCGAGGCGATCGGCGCCATCTCCCAGTCACTGCCCCGGACGCTGTGCTGGGCGGCGGCCTGGGACATGACCCGCGACGCCGAACTCGCCGCCCGGGACTACGTCCGGCTCGTGCTGTCCGGGGTGACCGCTGAGGACGACATCGGCGTGGTGCAGTCGCTGCTGGCCAAGGCGGACCTGACGATCGACACCTACGGCGACCCGGCAAACCGGAAGCCCGCGCTGCGCGCGCTGACGGAACGCGCCGAGGAGCTGGCGCGCGCCGCGGCCCCCGGCAGCGACCTGCAGCTCGTCTACACCACCTCCTTCGCCCAGGCCGAGGAGGCCGACCAGGTGGCGCGGATCCGGGCGCTGTTCGAGGGCACCGACGTCATCGAGGGGCTCGTGCTCGACACCGAGCTGCGCTGGACCCTGCTGACCCAACTCGTCGCCCGGGGCGTTTACGCCGACGCCGAGATCGACACGGAGCTCGCCCGCGACCGCACCGCCACCGGCGAGAAGCGAGCTGCGACCGCGCGGGCGGCACGGCCGACCGCGGCGACGAAGGCCGCAGCCTGGTCGGCGGTCATGGACTCGGACACCCTGTCGAACCACTTGGCCGCCGCGACGATGGGCGGTTTCTGGATCTCCGACCAGCTCGAGCTGACCCGGCCCTACGTGGACCGTTTCTTCGACGAGATCGCTGGGATCTGGGAGACCCGCAGCTTCGACATGGCCTCCACCATCACCCAGATGCTGTTCCCGGCGTCGGTGATCGAACCGGAGACGGTGGCGAAGGTCGACGCCTACCTGGCCGAGCACAACCCGGTCCCGCCCCTGCGGCGGGCCCTGCTGGAAGGCCGCGACGGGCTCGTCCGGGCGCTGGCCGCACGCAAGAAGGACATCGAGGCGGCGGCGTAGCGTACCCGCATCAGGCCGGTCGGAGCCGGCCGGGCCGGGAGGAGCCGGCCGGGCCGGCTCCTCCGGGATCAGCGGGGTCAGGGCGTCGGGCTGACCGCCAACGAAGGCTGCGTCGGGGGGAGGGTCCCGGCGGCTGCGCCGCCCGCGCCACCTGCCGCGTCCGCGAGCTGGCGGATGCCGGTGATCAGGCCGCCGACCAGATCGCCCAGCGCGAAGCTGGAGGCCATCGTCAACGCGGCGAGCCCGGTGGCCGAGTCGCTGATCCGCTTCCTGGCGGCCGGGGTCGTGGCGATCCGTACGAACCGCTGCCCGGGCGAGACGAGGATCAGCACGGCGGCATCCCGCCCCGCGTCGTTGACGAGGTTCGCGAGGATCCGCTCGGCGGCGAGCCGGACGTCGCCGCGCACCGCGCCGATCCGGATGCTGACGTGGATGCCGGTACGCGTCTCGGCAAGCTCCCGGGCCCGGTTCAGCCGGTCGAGCTGCTCGTGGGTGAACGGCTCACCAGTTGCCACTGGCACCACCCGCGCCGGGAAGGGCGGTCTTCGTCTGCTCGCCCTCGATCTCCTCCGGCTTGGAGCCGATCCAGATCTCGTCGTGCTCCCAGGGCTGCCCCGGGCGGTAGCGCACCGGCCCGCTCTTGCGGCTCGACCACGCGGCCAGCAGGATCGCGATGACGAACCCACCGACGATGGTGCCGCCGTAGATCGCCCATGACTGCACGGCCGTGAGCGGATCGGGGTTGTAGGGGGTTCCGATCTCCCCGGCCGAGGCGCTCACCGCGAACACCGGCACCGCGAACAGCGCGAGGCCGACAACGGTGAGAACCCGGCGCGGCRCGATCCTGGATCGCGACCCCGGCGCGGGGTGTGCCCCCGGCCACGGGCGGGAGGTGCCGGCGAACGGCAGCCATCGGGTCTGGCGCGGTCGACGTCGAGTCACGCAGCGAAGATTACCGGGAAATGGGGTTACGGTCCTCGTCTGGGGATGCCGCACCGGTGGACGACACGCCCCGGACCTGGGCAACCCGGACCTGGGCGAGGAACTCGCCAAGCCGGCGCACGTCCGGATCGGTCAGCAGACGTTCCACCGTAACCGGCCGACCGGCGGAGTCGGTCACCGGGAGCCGCCAGTTCGGATAGGCGTCGGTCGTGCCCGGCAGGTTCGGCTGATGCCGGTCGCCCAGCGCGTCACCCGGCGACCCGAGCACGATGCGGCACGAAGACCGCACCAGCAGCCGGTGCAGCGCGAAAACGATCTCCTGCCGAACGGCGGGGTCGAACTCCGKCCGGCCGCGCCCGCCGGGGTTCCCCCGTCCGCCGAGGCCCGCCGCCGCGCCCGCCGGATCCACCAGCCCCTCGGATCGCACCAGCTCGACCAACGCGTCCCRCTYGGCTCGCCAGCCGGCCGCCTCGGCCTCCTCCGAACGCCCGAGCAGCCCCAACCGGGCGCGGGTGCGCACGTGCTCGCCCTCGAGGTAGCCGGCGGCGGTGGGCAGGTCGTGCGTGGTGAGGCTGGCCATCGTCGCCGCCCGGTACGCCGTCGGCGGCAACGGGCGGCCCTCGGCGTCCTGCTCGAACCACAGCACCGTCGAACCCAGCACGTTCATGCGGGCGAGCGTCGTCGCCACCGATGCCTCGACGGTACCCAGATCCTCCCCGACGACGACGGCGCCGGCACGGGCGGCCTCCAACGCGAGCAGGCCGAGCATCGCCTCGGCGTCGTAACGCACGTATGTCCCGTGAGCGGCGCCCGCCCCAGCCGGAATCCACCACAGCCGGAACAGGCCGAGGATGTGGTCGACCCGCAGCCCGCCGCCGCGGCGCAGCACCGAGGCGACCATCTGACGCAACGGCGCGTACCCGGCCTCGGCCAGGGCGTCCGGCCGCCACGGCGGCAGCCCCCAGTCCTGGCCCTGCTGGTTGAAGGTGTCCGGTGGGGCCCCCACGCTCGCGCCGACGGCGAGAACGTCCTGCAGCGCCCAGGCGTCCGCACCGCCCGGATCGACGCCGACGGCCAGGTCGTGCACGATCCCGGCGGCCATCCCGGCGGCCCGGGCGGCGGCCTGCGCCGCGGCGAGCTGCTGGTCGCAGCGCTGCTGGAGCCACACGTGGAAGGCGACACGGTCGGCCAGCTGCGCCCTCGCCTCGGCGACGGCGGGCGCGCCCGGATGAGCGAGACGCGCCGGCCAGGTCCGCCAGTCCGGGCCGTACCGCTCGGCGAGCGCGCTCCAGGTCGCGAAATCGATCAGGTCGGACCCGGCCGGCTCGGCGGCGGGCTCGGAAGCGGCGGACCCGGCGGATGCCACCTGCTCGCCGCCACGCCGGAAGACCTCGAAGAGCAGTTCCAGCGCGGCCAGCTTCGCCCGCCACACCGCGTCCCGATCGAGCAGACCGTCCCGCCGCCCGTCGCGACGGGCGCCGCGGGCGAGCTTGTCAACGGCAGCCCGGGTGGCGGGATCGGCCCGGGCGTACTCGGGCGTCCGCTCCGGTCGCAGGTAGAGCGGGGAGACGAAACGGCGGCTTGCGGGCGAGTAGGGGGACGCCGCGACGGGCAGGGTCGGCGCACCCGCATGCAGCGGATTCACCAGCAGCACGTCGGCACCCGCCCGGCCCGACCAGTCGGCGAGCGTCGCGAGATCGCCATAGTCCCCCATCCCCCAGGACGACGTCGAGGTGAGCGCGTAGAGCTGGATCATCCAGCCCCAGGCGCGGGCCGGCGGGGCGAGGGCGGCGGGGCCGGGCACCGCGGCCGGCACGGCAACGACCTGGCAGCGATGCCGCTCGGTTCCGGCGTCGATGTGCAGCACGTGGTCCCCCAAGGGCAGACCCGCCGGGAGCCCTATCGGCCGGGCGACCCAGGGCACGCCGTCGAGCACCCGCTCGGCCAGGGGGGCGCCAGGGGGATCGAGGACGATTCGGCCGCCGGTGCCGAGCTCCAGCTCAGCGTGTGGAATGATCTCCACGGGCGTGTGAACGACCACCGGGCGCGGTGCTGCGGCGACGACGACGGCGCAGGCCGGCACCCGGCGTCGCCAAGGCCGCTCCAGCGCCGCCGCGAGCGCTGCGGCGGGATCCGTCGGATCGACCCCCGCCAGCCGCAGGACGGCCCGGACGGTGTCCGGCGCGACCTGTACCGGGACACCGTCGGCCCCGAGGTAGGACGTCGCCACGCCGGACACTGCGGCGAGTTCGGCGAGGACCGGGTCGATGGTGGGGTCCACCACCGGCGTCCCAGCGGGCTGCGGTCCCGCCGGGGCGGTGGGACCGGCGGGGGACGCGGGGGACGCGGAGGACGCAGACGCGGATGCGGTGGGCACGGCGGGGCAGTCGGAAGTCACGGCCTGGGATTCTCGCCCGCGCGGTCCGGAGGCGAAGCAGCGCCGTCCGGCGGGTTCGGCGCCGGACCCGGTGTGGTGGCCGGGCCCAGCGGACCGGGGTCGTCAACGACCGGCAGCCGCATCCGCAGCAACGCCCCGCCACTCGGGGAACTCTCCGCGGTGACGGTACCCCGGTGGGTGTGCACGGCATCCGCGACGATCGCGAGGCCGAGCCCGGATCCGGGCAGGCCCCGCGCGGAGGTGGCCCGGTAGAAGCGGTCGAACACCTGCACGCGGTCCTCCGGCGCGATGCCCGGTCCGTCATCCGCGACGGTTACCTCGCCGTCCCGGGAGCCGACCCGGACGACGGAGGCGGGCGGCGAGAACTTCACGGCGTTGTCGAGCAGGTTGGTGATCGCCCGTTCGAGCATGTTCGCCCGCCCGTCGACCGTCGAGGGAGTCGCGTCGAGCTCGATGCTGATGCTCTTGCCGGTGGCGCGGCGCCGGGCCCGTTCGGCCGCGGCTCGCACGATCTCCGCGAGATCGAGCCGTTCCACCTCCTCGGTGGGCGCCTCGTCCCGGGCGAGCTCAACCAGTTCGCTGACGAGGCCGGACAGTTCGCGCATCTGCGCGTCCACGTCGCGTAGCAGTGCCTCATGGTCGGCCGCGGGCAGCGCGCGATGCGGGTTCGCCTCGGCGCGCAGCAACAGTTCGATGTTCGTACGCAGGCTCGTCAACGGGGTGCGCAGCTCGTGGCTGGCATCGTCGACGAGCTGGCGCTGGCGGGCCCGAGATGCCTCCAGCGCGCGCAGCATGCTGTTGAGGCTCTCCGCCAGCCGGGTGATCTCGTCGGATCCGGTCACCGGGATGAGCGCCGACAAATTCTGGGTACGAGCGACCTCCTCGGCGGCCGCGGCCGCGGCGTCAACGGGTTTGAGCGCGGCACGTGCCACGATCTGTCCGGCGAGCACCGAGCCGACCACCCCGACGATCCCGACGACAAGCAGCACCAGCGCGAGGTCGCGCAGGGTCCGGTCGACGTCGGTGGTCGGCCGGGCGAGCTGCAATGCACCGCCGGACGCGGGACGTTGCAGCGGAACCGTGACAAGCCGGTAGGACTGCCCGTCAACGGCGATCGTGCGCAGGTTCTGGGCCCGCTCCCGCCGGGCCACCTCGGCGTCGGCGGAGTCGACCGGGATCCGCACGCTGTTCCAGGACGAGACGGCGTTCTCCAGCGGATTGCCGGCGGCGTCGAGGAACTGGCCCTCCAGCCCGAAGCTGAACGCCTGCAGTTCCAGCCCCAGCGGGCTGGTCTGGATGGTGCGCGCCGACGCCTCAGCCTGCTCTACGAGCTGGTCGTCGATGGCCTGGTTCAGCACGATGCTGGTCGCCCCCAGCGACACCCCGGCGACGACCGTCACGGCGGCAGCCACCGCCATCCCGACGAGCAGGGCGAGCCGGGCCCGCAACGTCAGCTGACCGAGCGGGGAGGAAAACCGGATCCTGGGGTGACGTCCCGGGTGGACCCGCCGCGCGAACCCGTCCAACCGGCCGGCGCGCCCGTTCACCGCCGCATGCCCCGCTACCGGCTGCCCCACCGCCGGACGACCCGCTACCGGCTGCCCCACCGCCGCATGCCCCGCTGCCGGCTGCGGCCACCACGGCGAGGGCGCGGCCCCCTGGTCGGGGGCACTGCTCACGCCCGGTCCCCCGACGGCTCACGCAGCACGTAGCCAACTCCGCGCACGGTGTGCAACAGCCTGGGCTCGCCGTTCGCCTCGAGCTTGCGGCGCAGGTAGCTCACGAAGACCTCCAGCGAGTTCGACGTCGGGCCGAAGTCATACCCCCAAACCCGCTCCATGATCATGGAGCGGGAGAGCACCTGACGCGGATGAGCGAGAAACAACTCCAGCAGCTCGAACTCGGTCTTGGTCAGAATCAGCTCCCGATCACCGCGGGTCACCTGGCGGCTGACCTGATCCAGACAGACCCCGCCGTAGCGAAGCGTCGAGTCGGGGATCCCTCTGGACCCGGCCGCCCGCACCCGCGCGGCCAACGCCGCCCGGCGGATCAGTGCCCGCAACCGGGCGAACAGCTCCTCCAGGGCGAACGGTTTGACCAGGTAGTCGTCGGCACCGACGTCCAAGCCGCTGACCCGGTCGGCCAAGCCGTCCCGAGCGGTCAGCATGAGCACCGGGACGTCGTCGCCCTGGGCCCGCRGCCGACGGCAGGTCTCCAGCCCGTCCACCCGGGGCATCATCACGTCCAGCACGACGATGTCCGGCCGCTCGCGGCCGATGACATCGAGCGCGTCCGCCCCGTCCACCGCCGTGGCCACCTCGTACCCCTCGAACCGCAGTGAGCGTTCCAGGGACTCCCGGACAGCCGCGTCGTCGTCCACCACCAGTACCCGCACGCCCCCAGTCTGCCTTCACCCGACGCGGTGATGGTGCTGCGCGGGGCCGGTCTCAGGAAGACGTACCGCGATCCTCAGGACGGTTTCAGCCACCRCAAGCCCGGACAGACCGACCGGCACGCCCAGGYCGACCAGATCAACCCCTCAGGTGCGACGGGCCGGGGGCGGGCGGGTCGATCCGTGCCCGCGGCAGATCCGTCCCCTGAGCGTCCGCGTCACCCCCGCCGACCCCGGCATCCGGATCCGCGTCGTCCTCCTCACGGCTCCCGGYGGTCTCCTCGTCGTCGTCGACCATGGTCACCTCACTGCGTTGCACGGAACCGAGCTCGATGCCAGCCGCGCCAAGCGAGGTCCGGACCCGCTCACGCAGCTCACGCGCGACCTCCCACTGCTTGAGCGGCTGGGTCTTGATGGCGACACGCAGGGTGTAACCGTCCGAGGTCATGGTCTCCATGCCCCAGACCTCGGGCTCGGCGAGGATGAGGCTGCTCCACTTCGCGTCCGCCCAGAGCTCGTTCGCCGTCCGGGCCAGCACCCGTTTGGCGGTGGCGACCTCGGTGTCGTAGTCGAGCGGAACGTCGAGCACGGTCCGTGCCCATTGCTGGCTCTTGTTACCGACCCTGGTGATCTCGCCGTTCCGGACGTACCAGACGGTGCCCTCGACGTCGCGCAGTCTGGTCGTCCGGAGACTGACCGCCTCCACGGCGCCGGAGACCGGACCGAGATCGATCACGTCTCCCACCCCGTACTGGTCCTCCAGCAGCATGAACATCCCCGACAGGAAGTCCCGGACGAGGTTCTGCGCACCGAAACCGACCGCGACTCCCAGCACACCGGCGCTGGCGACGATGGGGGCGAGATTGATGCCCAGCTCACCCAGGATGCTGAGGAATGCCAGGCCGAAGATGAAGATGGACGTCACGCTGCRCAGCAGCGAACCGACCGTCGCCGCACGCTGACGGCGCCTTTCCATCAGCACTGCCGGGTCGCCGAACGCGCCCAGCAGAGAGCCGGCCCGGGAACTCCGGAACAACCCGCCCCAACTGCCGGAACCAGTCCGTTCGGTGGCGTGTCCGATGTCGGTGGTGCGCCGGATGAAGCGGTGCAGCAGCGCCCGCACCACGAACGCGATCACTAAAATGAGCGCGATGCGGATCGGGGTACCGAGGAACACCTCAGCCCCGGAGGCGAGATAGTTACTGTGGGTCGTGTTGTAGACGGTGCGACACAGCAGCCCCGGATCGGTCCCGCAGGCGTCCCGCAGCGCGGTCGCGACGCCCTCCAGGGACACCAGCGGGTCGGAGGTCACCGACGGGCTCGGCGAGGGCAGCGGGGTGGGCGTCGTCAGCCCGGACGTCGGGCCCGGCGATCCGGTGGGTGACGGCGAGGCGGACAGCAGCATTCCCAGCGACGGGATGAGAGGCTGAGCCAGCAGGGACGGGGCGGGCGTCACGGCGTCGATCGTCCTTCCGGTAGATTGCGATCATTCGGAGTTCCCCGAGCCGGCCGAGGTCACCGGCCCTCCCGCGCTCGCGGCGGCCGGGGCGGCGGCCGCAGGTCAGTCTCACCCATGCCGGTGGCCCGGCGGTGGGGGCCCCGATCCGGTCGACGGACGGCCACGCTCCGGCCCAACCACTCTCCAACCCAACCCGGCCAGGTCTCCCACTACACTCAAAAAAGCACTTTCCGTATTGATATGGTCACAGAATGGTCGCCCACATGTGACAAAGGCCACGAGATATGTGCAGCGCCACGGCACGAAAGGCGATGACCATGCAAACAGGCTCGCGTTCTGCCGCGGAAGAAGGTTGACTATCCATTGTCACCGGAGACGCTGGGCAGAACGGCCCGCAAAGGGCCCTCGGTGGGCAGGAGGTCGGCGCGTGGCAGAGGCGCTGGTTCTCAATGCCACGTACGAGCCTCTGTGCGTGGTGTCGCAAAGGCGCGCGCTGGTGCTGGTCCTGACCGACAAGGCCGTCATGGTCGAATCGGCCGGGCAGGTTCTTCGGTCCGCGACGGCATCCATCGATGTCCCGATCGTGGTCCGGTTAGCGCGTTTCGTCCGGGTGCCGTACCGCTCGCAGGTCCCGCTAACCCGTAAGGGTGTGCTGGCCCGCGACCATCATCGCTGCGTGTACTGCAATGCTCCGGCAACATCACTGGATCATGTCATTCCACGCTCCCGTGGGGGCCCGCATGCGTGGGAGAACGTCGTGGCGGCCTGTGGCCGCTGCAACCATCTGAAAGCCGACCGGGCCGTCGCTGATCTCGGCTGGCGGCTCCGCACGGCGCCACGGGCGCCGAGCGGAGCCGCTTGGCGCATTCTGGGCTCCCGTCGGATGGATCCACGCTGGTCGGCCTACCTGAGTACCGACGTGACCGAGGCCGCCTCGGCCTGACGGCGCCCGCCCGGGGCGTCCCTGCCCGCCCGGGGCGTTCCCCGCCTGTTCGAGGCGTTCCCCGGCACGGCGACGGCGGATCGGCCGGGTGCCAGGGTACGGCGGGGCCTACCGGGGCAGGTAACCAGCGTGCGCATCCTCGTCACCGGGGCGACCGGGTACATCGGCGGCCGGCTGGCTCCCCGCCTGCTCGACCGTGGCCACCACGTCCGGGTCATGACCCGGGATCCCGTCCGGCTGCGGGACATCCCGTGGGCCGTCCGGGCGGAGGTCGTCCGCGCCGACGCCCGGGATCCGGAGTCGTTGCGGTCCGCACTCGACGGGATCGAGGTCGCCTACTACCTCATCCACTCGATCGACAGTGGTGGTGACTTCTCCGCGGTCGACCGGCGGGCGGCGAACGCCTTCGCCGCCGCGGCCCGGGCGGCCGATGTCCGCAGGATCGTCTACCTCGGCGGGCTGGGCCCGGCGACGACGGGTGGCACGTCCGCCCATCTGAGCTCCCGCCAGGAGGTCGGGAGGATCCTGCTCGGCTCGGGGGTTCCGACGATCGTGCTGCGTGCGGCGGTCGTCATCGGCAGCGGCAGCGCCTCGTTCGAGATGCTGCGCTACCTGACGGAGCGCCTGCCGGTGATGCTGACGCCGCGCTGGGTGCGGACCAGGATCCAGCCAATCGCCGTCCGGGACGTGCTGCACTATCTGATCGGCGCTCTGGACGTCCCCGACGAGGTCGAGGGCACCTTCGACGTGGGCGGCCCGGACATCCTGACCTATGCGGAGATGATGCAGCGCTTCGCCGCCATCGAGGGGCTGCGGCGCCGGATCATCGTCCCGGTTCCGATCCTGTCCCCCGAACTGTCCTCGCTGTGGGTCGGGCTCGTCACCCCGGTGCCGGGCGGCATCGCGAGGCCGCTCATCCGTTCCTTGCGCAACGAGGTGGTGGTCCACGACCACCAGGTCGCCCGCTGGATCCCCGATCCTGCCGAGGGACTGCTGCCCTTCGACGCCGCGGTGGCCCTCGCGCTGGCCCGGGTGCGGGCGCGTTCGGTGAAGACCCGATGGTCGACGGCGGTGTGGCCGGGTTCGGGAGGCGCATCGGACGACGGGGACGGCGCCGGTGCCACGCACCCCCCGAACGAGCCCCTGCCGACCGACCCGCAGTGGGCCGGGGGATCCCTCTACGTCGACGAGCGCAGCATGGCCGTGGCGGCGCCGCCGGYCTGTCTGTGGCACGTCATCGAGGGCATCGGGGGCGACAACGGCTGGTACTCGTGGCCCCTGGCCTGGTCCGCCCGCGGCTGGCTGGACACCGCCCTCGGTGGCGTCGGTCTGCGCCGGGGTCGGCGTGATCCGCAGCGGGTGCACGTCGGGGAGGCGCTGGACTTCTGGCGGGTCGAGGAGATCGAACCGGGCCACCTGCTCCGGCTGCGTGCCGAGATGAAGCTGCCTGGCGAGGCATGGCTGGAACTACGCTCGATGGTGGACTCCGAGGGCACCACGACCTACTCGCAGCGCGCGAGTTTCCTGCCCCGCGGACTTCCCGGGCAGCTCTACTGGTGGTCGGTCAGCCCGTTCCACGCGGCCGTCTTCGGTGGAATGCTGCGCAACATCGTGCGCAAGGCCGAGGACGAATGGGCCGCCCGCGCCGTCGCCACCGCCTGATCACGCGGCCTTGGCCCGGCTCGTCAGGTGGCCCGGCCCGTCAGGTGGCCCGGCCCCGGATGCTATCCCCAGCACCGGCCCTGGATCGGCGGGTCGAGAGGAGGCTTCCGGGACGGGCCCGCCGAGGGAGACGGATCGGGTCCAACGATCGGTCTCGTCGGGCCGGCAGCACCCGGCTCCTGGTCGGGTATCTCGATGTCGAACCAGACACGCTTGCCCCCGGGGGTCATCTCCACGCCCCAGGCCAGCGCCAGCGCCTCGACCAGCAGCAGGCCCCACCCCGACTCGGGCTCGGGTTTGTTCTCCGCGGCCGCGCCGGGCCGGGGCAGACGCGCGCCTTCCCGGTCCTCGACACTGATCCGCAGCCGACCGGGTTCCATCGACGCCCGCAGTACCAGATCACTGCGGGCGTGCAGCACCGCGTTCGTCACCACCTCGCTGACCAGCAGCGTCGCGTCCTCGACGGAGGTGATCCCGCATTCGGCGAGGACCGAACGCATCGCTGTCCGGGCCTCGCCTGCCGACGCGGCCACCGCGGGCAACGCGAGTTCGAGCAATGGCGGGTTCACGGCCTGCGTGGTGAGCACCACCATGGCGGTGTCGTCGTCGGTCCGGGCCGGGAGATCGGCGGCGATCAGGCACCGTTCGAGCAGCGTGCGGGCGGTCTCCTCGACGGGGCCCTCGCCGGGGCCGTTGACGGTGTCCGGACCGAACCAGCTACGCGCCGCGAAGTTCACCCTGCGCGCCCGGCGCCGCCGGTCCGCCCAGGAGCGGCGTTCCGGCACMCCGGGGGGTGGGCCGAGCGACGGGCCGGGGGCCCGCCGATCCGTCCCCGCCTTCTCGGTCCGTTCCGCCTTCTCGGTCCGTTCCGCGCTCATGCCCTCGCCCTCGCCTCCGGCCGCCACGTCGGCACCCGCTGCGACTTCGACCGCCTCGAGGCCTACCGCGGCAGCCCGGGCCCGCTGTGTGGTAAGACCGCGTCGAAGATTGTCCAGGCCGTCCACGAGCGGTCGGCGTCGCGACTCCACCAGGCCGTCGGTGAACATCACCAACGCCGATCCGGGTGGAAGCGCGACGGTCGTCTCGCTGAACATCGCCCCCTCGCAGACTCCCAGCGGGAGCCCGGGGTCGAGCACCAGATAGTCGGGGTCCTCGTCGGGAAGGATCACCAACGGCGCGAGATGGCCGGCACTCGCGATCGTCGCCCGGCCGGTGTTCCGGTCATAGACGGCGTACATACAGGTCGCGAGCTGGAGACCGGGCAGCAGGCCGACGACCCGGTCGAGCCGGGTCAGCACCTCGACGGGGCTCCAATCCTCCAGGGCGTAGGCGCGCAGCGCCGCCCGCAGCTGGCCCATCACCGCCGCGGCATGCAGGCCGCGGCCCATCACGTCACCGATGGCCACCCCGACCCGTCCCCCGGCGAGCGGTATGACATCGTAGAGATCGCCTCCCACCTCCGTGCCTGCCGTCCCCGGCCGGTACTCCATCGCGATCTCGACCCCGTCGAGTGCGGGGGGATGCGCCGGCAGGAGCGACCGTTGCAGGGTCAGCGCGGACTCCTGTGCCTCGCGGAAGCGTTGTGCGTTCTCCAGCGCGACGGCCCCCCGCCGGGCGAAGTCCTCCAGCAGGTTCACCTCCGCTCCGGAGTAGAAGCCGGTGCTGCGCCCGACGGTGATCGCGCCGAGGATCCGGCCGTGCGCCGGCAACGGGACGGTGACGGTTGGACCGCTCTGGATCCGGCGGAACTGCTGGTAGGCGAGCTCGTACGGGAACAGCGGCACCGGGCGCAGCTCGTCGAAGTCCGGCAGACAGTACGTCTGGCCCTCACGCATGACGATGCCCGGCGGGAATTCGTCCGCGAGCTGGGGCGGCCGCGTGGCGACAATCGCCCGCATAATCTTGCCGACTTTCGGGTCGTGGAAGACCGAGGCACCGAGCCTGACCTGGTCACCCTCGCGCAGCCACACCAGGGCGCCCGTGCCGAGGCGGGGCACGGCGAGTCCGGCGATCAGATCGACGACCCGATCGGGGTCGAGGGAGGTGCCGAGGACGAGACCGGCATCGGCCAGGAAGGACGGATCGGAGCCGCCCGATCCGTCGTCATGGTCCCCCCGAGCACCGTGACACAGCGCGCGGACGGCCTCCCGCGCGGCCCGCAGACCTGCGGACGCCGACCGCCGCACCTGATCGGACCTCCGCGACTCACTGACGAACCCTGATATACCGGGCGCTTGGGGCGAACTCCCGGTGGATGGTTCCGACGTCACGGGCACACCATCACATCCCCGACCGAATCCGATTCCCGGTACCGCTCCGTAACAGCCAGTCACCCGGTCCATCTGCGGAAGTCTAGTTCGGATATCGGATATCACGCATCGGGGGAACGTCGACCCGAGCCGCAACCAGCACCCCATCGCCCTACCTTCGCCCCCACCGACCGAGTTTGATGCTGGACAGGCATCGCCCGACCGAGGAACACGCRCTCCGCCGCGCCGTCCCGACGCGGCGGAGCGGTCCCTGGATAGGCGCACAACAGGGAGCATCTGTCCTAAAAGGACCAGAAAAGCCAGAAGGAGCCAGATGAGGACACATCATTCTGTTGAGGGCCACTCCACAAAGGCACCCTCATCTACCAAGAGAGATAAAATATCTTATTTCTGCCCTCGATCTAGTGTCCAGCGCGGCCACCGAAGCGACGCGGGCGAGGGCAATGAGAACACCGAGGGGAACGAGGGCGCCGAGGCCAGCAAGGACAACAGCGCGGGAGCCGGCGACGCCGGGGAACTGGATCGCCCGAATGGCGCCGACGGCCGGGGGCGGTCGCCCGGCCAGGACGGGACGTGGTGGCGCCGGGCCGTCCTGTACGAGGTGTACCTTCGCAGTTTCRCCGATTCCGATGGCGACGGGATCGGCGATCTGGAGGGGCTACGGCGGCATCTGCCCGTGCTGGCGGAACTCGGCGTCGACGCGATCTGGATCACGCCCTTCTACTCGYCCCCCATGGCCGATCACGGGTACGACGTCGCCGACCATCGCGGCGTGGATCCGCTCTTCGGTGACCTCGCGGACCTCGACGCCGTGCTCGCCGACGCCGCCGAGACCGGGCTCGCCGTGCTGATCGATCTCGTGCCGAACCACTCGAGCTCGGCGCATCCGGCGTTCCAGGCGGCGCTCGCGTCCGCGCCGGGCAGTCCCGAGCGGGGGCTCTACATCTTCCGCGACGGCCGAGGCCCCGGCGGCGAGCAGCCTCCGAACAACTGGGAATCGGTGTTCGGTGGATCGGCCTGGACGCGGGTGGCGGACGGCCAGTGGTACCTGCACCTGTTCGACGCCGAGCAGCCCGACTGGAACTGGGATCATCCCGCCGTCCGCGCGGACCATGCCGCGACGCTGCGGTTCTGGCTCGATCGAGGGGTCGACGGGTTCCGGATCGACGTGACCCACGGGCTGGTGAAGGACACCGAGCTACGGGACAACCCGCCCGGCGCCCGGTTGGCTCCGGACAGCGGGTTCCGCGAGGAGCACGAGCCCCGGGTCTGGGACCAGGACGGGGTGCACGAGATCTACCGCGAGTGGCGCGCGATCACCGACGAGTACACCGCCCGCGACGGGCGTCCCAGGGTCCTGATCGGGGAGACCTGGGTGCGCGACCCGGCCCGGCTCGCCCGCTACGTGCGACCGGACGAGCTGCACCTGACGTTCTCGTTCTCCCTGCTGAGCATCCCCTGGTCGGCGGCGGCCTGGCGGGCCGCCATCGACGCCGAACGCGCCGCGCTGACGGCGGTCGGCGCGCCGGGCACCTGGGTGCTCGCCAACCACGACGTGGTGCGGCCGGCGACCCGTTACGGCGGCGGTCCCACGGGGACCCGCCGCGCGCGCGCCGCTCTGCTCACGCTGCTCGCGCTGCCCGGCACCGCGGTGCTGTACCAGGGCGACGAGCTGGCGCTGCCGCAGGCCGAGGTGCCGCCTGCCGCCCGTCGCGACCCGATCTGGACGCGGTCCGGGGGGACGTCGCCGGGCCGGGACGGCGCCCGGATCCCCCTGCCGTGGTCGGGGGACGCGCCCCCCTACGGATTCACCTCGGCCGGCGCCGACCCGTGGTTGCCGCAACCCGCCGACTGGGCGGACCTCGCGGTCCTCGCGCAGGCGGCCGACCCGATGTCGACCTGGCTGCTTGTGCGCAGCGCGCTCGCCCTGCGCCGCGCCCTCCCCCACCTGCGTGGCGACGACCTGCGCTGGCGGAACGACTCCCCGGCCGGATGCCTGGCCTTCGACCGCCCCGCGCCGGCAGGCTCGTCGGTGCCCCCGACCCCGCCCACCTCGGTGGGGTCGGCCAGTATGACATGCGTGACGACGACCGAGGGGGAGGCGGCGATTCCGCTGCCCGGACGGCTGGTGCTCGCCAGCGGACCGGTGGGGTACGACGGCGCGACCCTGACGCTGCCCCCCGACACGACGGCGTGGATCGCACCCCGCGACGGCTGAGAACACCCGTCGCCCGGATCGGACCGCACCGTCGTGCCGCAGAATGGACGGGTGAACCAGTCTCCTCCGCGCACTCTCCCGATCAGCTCCTTCTACGACGCCGCCGGCGGCGAACCGACGTTCCGGAAGCTGGTCGCCCGGTTCTACCAGGGTGTGGCGAACGATCCGGTACTGCGCCCGCTCTACCCGGAAGAGGATCTGACCGGCGCTGAGGAGCGCCTGCGCATGTTCCTCATCCAGTACTGGGGTGGCCCGACCGACTACCAGGAGCAGCGCGGGCATCCTCGGCTACGGAGGCGGCACGCCCCGTTCGCGATCGGCCCGACGCAGCGGGACGCCTGGCTGAAGATCATGCGGGCCGCGGTCGACTCCCTGGACCTGCCGCCCGATCTCGACAGGCAGCTCTGGGACTATCTGTCGATGGCGGCGAATTCGCTGCAGAACCGACCCGACTGACCGCTCGGTGCCCGCGGGCACCGGCCGGCCCGGGTGCGCCCTCAGTCCCGGGTGAGCTTGCGGTGGGTGACGCGGTGCGGGCGGGCCGCCTCCTGCCCGAGACGGTCGATCTTGTTGGTCTCGTAGTCGGCGAAGTTCCCCTCGAACCAGAACCAGCGCGCCGGGTCCTCGTCGGTTCCTTCCCAGGCCAGGATGTGGGTGGCGACCCGGTCGAGGAACCAGCGGTCGTGGGAGATGACCACGGCGCAGCCGGCGAACTCCAGCAGCGCGTCCTCCAGGGAGCGCAGCGTCTCCACGTCGAGGTCGTTGGTGGGCTCGTCGAGAAGCAGGACGTTGCCGCCACGCTTGAGGGTGAGCGCGAGGTTCAGCCGGTTACGCTCCCCACCGGACAGCACACCGACGGGCTTCTGCTGGTCCGGCCCCTTGAACCCGAATGACGACACGTACGCCCGGCTCGGGAAGTCGACCTTGCCGACGACGATGTGGTCGAGGCCGTCGGAGACGACCTGCCAGACGTTCTTCTTCGGGTCCAGGCCCGAGCGGGTCTGGTCGACATAGGCGATGTCGACGGTGTCGCCGATGACGAGCTCTCCGGCGTCCGGCGCCTCCTGGCCGGTCAACATCTTGAACAGGGTCGTCTTACCGATGCCGTTGGGGCCGATCACGCCGATGATGYCGCCGCGCGGCAGGGTGAACGACAGGTTGTCGATGAGAAGCCGGTCATCGAAGCCCTTGGTGAGCCCCTTGGCCTCGATGACCTGGTTGCCGAGCCGGGGGCCGGGCGGGATCTGGATGTCCTCGAAGTCGCGCGGGCGCGCCCGGTCCGCCTCGGCGGCCAGCTCCTCGTAGCGGGCGAGACGCGACTTGCTCTTGGTCTGGCGGGCCTTCGGGTTGGACCGGACCCACTCGAGTTCCTGGGCGAGCACCCGGCGCCGCTTGGCGTCCTTCTGGCCTTCGACCTTCAGCCGGGCCGCCTTGTTCTCCAGGTAGGTGGTGTAGTTGCCCTCGTAGGGCAAGGCACGGCCCCGGTCGAGCTCGAGGATCCAGCCGGCGACGTTGTCCAGGAAGTACCGGTCGTGGGTGACGGCCAGCACGGCGCCCGCATAGCGGGCGAGGTGCTGCTCCAGCCAGGCGACGCTCTCGGCGTCGAGGTGGTTGGTCGGCTCGTCGAGCAGGAGTAGGTCGGGAGCCTCAAGCAGGAGCTTGCACAGCGCGACCCGGCGGCGCTCACCGCCGGAGAGCAGGGTGACGTCGGCATCGCCGGGCGGCAGCCGCAGCGCGTCCATGGCCTGGTCGAGCTGGCTGTCGAGCTCCCAGGCGTTCGCGGCCTCGATCTTGTCGATAAGCTCGGCCTGCTCGGCGAGGAGGGAGTCGAAGTCCGCGTCGGGCGCGGACATCTTCTCGTTGATCTCCTCGTAGCGGGCGAGCACCCGGCGGATCTCGCGCACGCCGTCCTCGACGTTGCCGCGGACGTCCTTGGTCTCGTCCAGCGGGGGTTCCTGGGCGAGCATGCCGACCGTGTAGCCGGGGCTCAGGGTCGCCTCGCCGTTACTCGGCTGATCGAGGCCGGCCATGATCTTGAGCAGGGACGACTTCCCCGCGCCGTTCGGGCCGACTACCCCGATCTTGGCTCCGGGGAGGAACGACAGGGTCACATCATCGAGGATGACCTTGTCGCCATGGGCCTTGCGCGCTTTGCGCATCTGGAAGACGTACTGCGCCATGCCATCAACCCTAGGGCATCGCGCCCGCGTTCCTCACAGCGGTGATCGGTGGCCCGTCGGCCGACGTCGGGGACCGGCGGATCATCGGATGCCGTCCGGCCCCCGGACGGCATCCGGTGGGTACCACACCACAAAGAAGGGCACGGACTGTGGAGGCGGCCACTGTGGGGGGCGACCACTGCGTGGGGGGCGACCACTGAAACGTGGGGGCGTGGAGGCGACCACTGAAACGGAGATGACGAGCACGGGGAGGACGGCATGCTCGCGAGTGACCATCGGCTCGGGCTGGCGGCCGAGGCGTTCATCTTCGGATATCCCCTGGTCAGCAACGTCCGGCTGAGCGTACGGACGGCGGCTGAGGGAATCGGGCCAATCCGGCCCGCCGGGTACAACGCCTTCGCTCACGAGACGGAACCGCCCGCGCCACTGTCCTGCTTCGTCAGCGTCGACAACGACGCCCTGTGCTCGGTGGCCGAGGTCGACCTCACGCCGGGTCCGCTGGTCCTGCGGATCCCCGACACGCCGGATCGTTACAGCGTTATGATCTTCATGGACGCCTGGCGGAACAACTTCGCCTACGTGGGACGGCGAACCACCGGCGGACGAGGTGGGCGCTATCTGCTCGTCCCGCCGGGCTGGACGGGCAGCGCGCCCGCGTCGCTGGCCCGCATCGAGGCACCGACCCGGCTGCTGACGCTGATCAACCGGTTCGGCTTCGACGGCCCGGCGGACATCGCGGCGGTGTCCCGGCTGCAGGAGGAACTGGACCTGAGCCCRCTGGATTCCGAGGCCCGCCGCGCGGAGGGACCGCCGGAACACTCGAAGAGGGTCTGTGACGACCTCCGGTTCTGGGAGGAGCTACGCATCTGGCTGCGCGCCTATCCTCCGTCGCGGGCCGAGGCCGAGTACGCCCGCCACTTCACCTCACTCGGGATCCTCGACGATCCTTCGCCGTACGTCGACCCCAACCCGGGCCTCGCCTGGTCCCTGCGCACCGGGCTGCGCGCCGGCCGCGACAAGCTCGAACGGGTGGCGCACGCCGGCCGGGCGCTGACGAACGGCTGGGTGAGCACCCCGCATGCCCTCGACTTCAACCTGGACCGACTCGGACCGGGCACGATCGACGATCCGGCCTGGCGGATAAGCGATCGGGCACAGGCCCGTCTCGCCCGGGCGATGGCCGCCCGACTGCCGCGGGGTGCGACACACGGCTATGAGGAGATCCAGGCGAGCCGTGCCATCGACACGGACGGCCGCCAGCTGAGCGGGGCCCACCGGTACCTGCTGGAGCTGGTGYCGCCGCCGCAGGCCGCGTTCTGGTCGCTGACGATGTACGACGCGCCCGAGTACTACCTCGTCGAGAATCCCCTGCACCGGTATTCCCTGCGGAGCGGCGACCGCGATCTGCGCCGCGGTCCGGACGGCTCGGTGCGCATCCTGCTCCAGAGTGATYCCCCGGAGGACGGCGGGCCGCTTGACAACTGGCTGCCCGCGGCGGTCGGCGATTTCCGGCCCGTCCTACGGATCTACGAGCCGGGGGCCGACGTCCTCGACGGAACGTACGTGCTCCCTCCCATCCGCCGCATCGACCGATCACCGGGCCAGCCGATCATCAGGACGACCGTTCACCGGGGCGTCGGGRCGCCGGGGCAGGCAGGTCACCCGGGCGGGCAGGTCAGCCTCGACGATCATCGATGATGATGCGCAGCGGCGGCCGACGTCCCTCGCCGACCTCATCGACCTCCCCGAGGGATCCGAGCACGGTGACCGGCGGGCCGGCAGCCGGCCGGGAACCGTCCGGCCGGGAACCGTCCCGTGCGGCCAGCCGCACGGGCAACACCTGCTGATCGAGGAAATGTTCCCGTCCGGAAGGGCTCGTCGCGTAGTAGGCCACGGTGATGGAGGTGCCCCGACCGTCCCGCACGGTGCTTGCCGACGGACGGCCGAGGGATCCGGAATGCACCCGGGACCGACCGGAGTCGTTGCGGTCAGTCACGATTCCGGTGCTGTCCATGCCGCCAGCGATGTTGGCAATACTGGTGATACTGATGACATCGGTGGTATCGAGGCCGTCCGCGTCGACGGTGAGGATCATCGAGGTGGGGATCCGCGGATGGACCGGAATCGACAGGCGGCGGACACCCTCGGTGAGCACGACGCGGGCGGAACGGGCGCCCGCGGGCGCGGCATCCACTCTCAGGGTCACCGCCACCCGCCTGCCGCTCCTGACCGCCAGCCGTTCGACCCGCGCGGTGGAGGGCGAGGCGGGTGAGCGGTCGTAGGCCGATGCCAGGCGGAGCAGATAGGCCGGGCGGTCCGCGTGGTCAGCGGCCACGATGAGATCGTCGACCCCCCGCGACACGGCGAACAGCACAGGATCTTCGAGCTTCGGCCCGTTCGCGGTCACCGGAGTGGGATGCCCGAGAAACGGCGGGTTCGCCGCGACGAACACGAGCGGATCGCCCGGCAGCCGGTCCAGCATCGCGCTGAGGTCACGGTCGTGCCCGGTGAGCGTGAGGTTGGCGCGCACCGCCCCGACCAGGACGACGGCCGTGAGCGCCAGGATGGCGGCGCCGGTCCCCGCGACGGCGATGAGCCCGAGTCTTCGCCCGCGGGCGAAGACGGCTTCGCCGGCCCTGACCAGGCCCTCCGCGCCGAGGTGGACGAGCGGGATGAGCACCGGGACCAGGTAGAAAGGGCCGACGTAGCGGATGCCGCCCCACAACTCGGCCGCGTTCCACGCGCCCCAGAAGCCGACGTATCCGCCCAGGAAGAGCAGCCCACCCGCACCCAGGAGCGCGGCGGGTGCGGACAGCTGCCGCCGAGCCGCCACGACGATCGCGCAGCCGGCCAGCACCACTCCCCCGCAGGCCCAGCCGCCGAACAGCCACAGGTGGTCGCCGACCGACCGCAGCCCTTCGAGCAAGCCGAAGTCGTGCCTGCCGTCGCCGGGATACAGCTTGCGCACCCCGAAGCCGAGCTTGTCGTCGGGTTCAAGGAGCGTGAACGGCAGCCGCAACGGGTCACCGGTGGCAGCGGCGTTGCTGAGCAGGACAAGCGCCACGGGCGCGGCGAGCCCGCAAAGCAGCCACCGGCCCAGCCAGCAGCGCCCGCCCGTGGAGGTCAGGAGCAGCCAGATCGCGAGCGGAGCCAGGAGCAGGACGACGTCATACGGCCGCACCGCCGCCGCCACGCCGAGGGCGAGGCCCGCGACGACCACCGGTGCCGCCCGTCGGCGGCGCCGTCCCCGCAACACCCCCAGAACGGTCACCTGCAGCAGCACCAGGGTCGGCAAGTAGCTCAGCACCATCGCGCTCTGCAGGATCACCAGCGGGGAGAGGGCGAGCAGGGTCGCCGCCAACGCCGCGGTCCGCCGGCTACCGAACAGCTCGACGCCCAGCAGGTAGGTGAYGACGACCGCCGCCATGACGATCATTGCAAGCGCCGGATCGATGCTTCCCGTCAGCACGATGCCGATTGCGAAGATCGCGGGTACGAAGGGCGTGTACTTCAACACGTAGTGATCGCCGACAACGGTTCCCAGCCACGGCAGGTAGGACCGTGCCGGGTCCGGGGCGGGCGGGAACAGGCGGCCCTCGGCGAGGGTCCTGGCATGCAGGAGGTAGATGCCCTCGTCGTTGTTGACCGACAGGAACGGGAACACGGTGTGCCGGAGGACGACGGCGACCGCCGCGCTCAGAACGGCGAGCACCATCACGTACCGAGCGGGCCCCGAGATGCTCGCGAGACGAACGCGCAGCCGCTGGACGGGAGTCCGCCGACCGCGAGCGGCGTCGGAGGCCGGCGGCCCGGCCGGCGGTTGTTCTCCGTCCGGCCGGGACCGCGGCGTGTCGTTCCGGGGCTCGGCGTCACCCCCGAGCCCAGTGTTACCCCCGAGCCCAGTGTTACCCCTGGGCACGGCGTCACCCCTGGGCGCGGCGACGACCACCGATCCGGGTGTCCCGTGCGCAAGGCCGCTCTCCAAGCCGGGACTCACGACAACCTGCGCATCGATGACGTCGAAGGGCGCCTGCGGCTCTGTCCCGGGTTCGACGGAGACAGGCCCCGTCTGCCCCATCTCGTGCCGGCTGCTCATCCACGGCACGGTACCCAGCGCCCTCGGCCGCAGCGGACGCAGGTCGGTCCGACTCGCCCTCCAGGTCCCCACCATCGGCTGGACGGTCAGGACAGGTCATGGGAGGAGGGAAACGACTGCCAGGGGGAATCGCCGACCGTCACCGCGGACGGGCGCGGTTCGCCGGGCGCCGCACCCGCGCCCTGGAGCCGCCCGGAACCCTCCGGCGGTCCCTCGGCCATCGACGCCATGGCCGTCGCGGCGGATGCCGCTCCGGCCGCATCCGCATCCGCATCCGCACCGGCGACCGGGAAGCCGGCCAGAGCGCCGTGCTCGGATCCCACCAGAGCGGATCCCACCAGAGCGGACGGATCACTGGGAACATCCGTCGCGGCCGCCGCCACCACCGCGGAGCCCGGGCGACGGGCAAGTCGCTCCGAGCGAGCCGCATGCCAGGTGAGCTCGGTTCCGACCGCATCCGCGTCGATCTCGTAGGTAACCCGCCGTTCCCCTTCGCCCGTCTCGAACGACCGCTGCCGCAGCCTGCCGTAGACGAGCGCGCGATCACCCCGGACGAGGCTGGCAGCGACGTTGTCCGCGAGCTGGCGCCAGCAGGAGACCCGCAGGAACAGCGTGGTTCCGTCGACCCAGCGGCTCTCGGAACGATCGAACCGGCGGGGCGTCGATGCGAGGCGGAAGGTGCATATCGACGCACCGTTGGCCGTCATCCGATGATCCGGATCGTCGACCAGGTTGCCGACAAGCGTGATGGTCGTCTCGAGCATGGCGTGCTCCTCGGGTCAGGGACGGATCCGCCGGGCTGGCCGCGAACGGCCTCTCCCACAGTGAGCCGTCACGGCGACTTCGGAAACCCTCGGTTGGTCGCCTGTGGATAACGAGGGTTCGCCCACAGGCCACGCATCCACGGACCCACGCGCACCGGCACGCCGACGCTCGGACCCCACGCCGGTCCGCGACGCATCCCGTCTGCCCACCTGCCACGGACGCCTCAGCGTCGTACCTCGGCCTTCCCAGGAGCTTGACCTTCCCAGGAGACGGCGCGTCCCCGCGTGTTCGATGCCTGGTCGAACCTTGCTACCCTGTTGTAGCTCCCCGGTGGGCCCATCCCCTGCAAGCGCGCCCGTAGCTCAGTGGATAGAGCGAGTGCCTTCTAAGCACCAGGTCGCAGGTTCGATCCCTGCCGGGCGCACCGATCCGTGTATTGCGCGAACCTCCGTACCGTCGCTGGACAGTTGCGTTCCGTCCTGCCCGCTGTCGCTGCCGCCTGTGGGTGCGGCTGGCTGGGTGGGGATGCGGAACGTGGGCTGGATGTGGCTGCGGCTGGTCACGGTAATCTCGGCGACGAGGGCATCCGTCAGACGGCGCAGCGCAGCGGGCGCGCCGTCGCGGATGGCGTCGGCGATCTGGGTGTGCAGGCGGGTCAGGTCCGCGGCGGTGGGCGGGACGGGCTGGGTGGCGTCGTCGGCGAGGTGGTCGACGAGTTCGGCCCGGCGACCCTGCAGCTCCTTGATCTTGATGGTGAGTTTTTCGATACGGCTACCGGCGAGGGCGTCGGTCATGGTGCCGGCTTCGAAGGCGTTGAAGTAGCGGTCGATCGCGGTCTCGGCCTTGCTGATCTCGCTGTCGATGGTGGCGAGTTCGTCGCGGTGGGCAGCGCGGGTGTCGGCGATGCGGCCGGCGAGCGCGGCGGCGGCTTCGGTGACCAGTCCGCTGCCGGCGTAGGTTTCGATCATGGCGTTGAGAATGGCCGCGTCGACCTGTTCAGCGGGCAGGCGTTCGGCCGGGCAGATGCTGGTGCCGTAGCGGTTGCGGGTCCAGCAGCTGTAGTAACGGTATCGGTAGAGGTTTCCGCGGGCGGCGGTGCCGATGTAGTGCCGGCCGCAGTGGGCGCAGCGGATCTTTCCGGTGAGCAGGTAGTCGGAGCCGGAGGAGGCGCGTTTGGTGGCGGTGGATTCGGCGCGTTCCGCCAGGATCTTCTGGGCTTGCTCGAAGAGGTCCGGGTCGATGATGACGGGGTGTGGTGCGGCGTGCTCGACATCACGGAAGCTGATGTAACCGAGGTAGACGCGGTTGCGCAGGATGGTGAGGATCGCGGCGGGAGACCAGGGAAGGCCGGTTTTGGTGCGCAGGCCGTTGCCGGTGAGTTTGCGGGCGATGGCTTGGCTGCCGAGGCGGTCGTTGACGTACTCGGTGAAGATGCGGCGGACGATGGGGGCTTCGACGGGGTCCACCGTCAGGTGATCGGTATTGGGGTCGATCTGGTAGCCGTAGGGGCGGGAGCCGCCTTGCCATTGCCCGAGGCTGGCTTTGACTTCCATGCCGTTGATGACCCGATCGATGATGAGGGCTCGTTCGAATTCGGCGATGACGCCGAGAATCTGGATGATCATGCGTCCGGTGGCGTTGCCGGTGTCGAAGGGTTCGGTGGCGGAGCGGAACGAGACTCCGGCCTTGTCGAGGTTTTCGAGGAGTTCGGTGAGGCCGCGTAGGGAGCGGGTGAGGCGGTCGAGGCGGTAGACGAGCAGGATGTCGAACTTCCCGGCGCGTGCCGCGGTGAGGGCGCGTTGGAGCTGGGGGCGGTCGGTGGTGGCGCCGGACGCCTGGTCGATGTACTTGCTGGTCAGCTCCCAGCCGTCCTGGCTGGTGATGAACGCCAGGAGCTTGGTCTCCTGCGCTTCCAGGGAGAACGGCTGGTTCTTCTCGTCGGTGGAGATGCGCAGGTAGATCGCCACCCGTTTGGTCGTGCGGTCGGGCTGGTAGATGCGGCCTTTTCGATGGCTGGACGTCACGTCAGGTCCCCTCAGAAGGTGAACGATCGACAGGTCGGCGACATGCCAATAATGGCAGCCACCGGGTCATCGTTGTTTATTATCGCTCGCATTCAACGACGGGATGGCCGTCATTCGACATCATCTCGCGGGGTTTCCTGTTGCCTGCTTCGATGGGCGCGAAGGAGATCCGTGAGGGCGCCGACAGCAGCGGCGTGTTCCTCGGCGGTCAGCGGGATGAAGTGCGGCGCTGCGACAACTATGTCGATCGCCGGGAGGGCTGGGGTTCTCCGCCTGACAGGTTTCTTCGGCCGGCCTGCGGCCGGGCGGTGTCCGGCTGCGGGCCGGGTTGTGTTCGGGTCTGGCGGGGTCGGGTCATCGGTTGACGCGATAGCCCTGTTCTCCTCTGCCTAGGAACCACGGACTCTTCCTGCTCGATCTCACACTCCGACACCAGAGATCTCCAGCAAAACTCTTCTCGACCTCCGACGCCCGGAATGGGCAGCGGGATTTTTCTTTTGATTTTTGCTTGCAAGGGCGGCGGTTTGGAGTTCTCCTGCTGACGGCCCGACACATGTCGGGCCGCCGTTCGGAAGTATGCGGAGGGTTTCTGGTGTCGGTTTCCCTGAACGACGACGGGTACGGGTCTGGTACCTCGCGCCTGGTGGCAGGAGCGCTTGCCGCCGTGGAGGGGTCGGTGACGGTGGCGGAGCTGGTGGAGAAGACGGGGCTGGCGCGCACGACGGTGAGTCGTGCGTTGACCGTGCTGGAGGCCGGCGGTCGTGCCGTGCGCGTTCCCGGCCGGCGGCATGGTGCCGGCCGGGACCCGGACCAGTGGAGCCACACCGGCCAGCCGGGTTCGGCCGGCGCGGCACCGCCGCCGCCCGTGCCGTCCAGCGCGGGGACGGATGTGCCGTCCCCGGGCAGCAGTGCCGAGGACGACGGCGCGCCGGTGTGGAAGACACAGGGCCGGGTGACCTCGACCGGTAGCCGGCTGGCGCCGGGTGGGCTGCGGGAGCTGGTGGTGGCCTGTCTGGGCCGGGATCGGACCCGGGCCTGGTCTGCCGGGGAAATCGCTCGCGTGATCGGCCGTTCCGCGGGGGCGGTGACGAACGTGTTCGATCTGCTGATCGCGACCGGCGTTGCCGAGCAGGACGGGACCGGCCGTCCCCGCCGCGTCCGCCTCCGATGAGGCGAGACCACCGGCGGCCCGCCGGCCCGTTCCCACCAGGTGACGGCCGAAATCCGGACCCGGTCGGGAACCGGCCGCAGGGGCAGGAGCGCGCGCCGAGGCTGGTGGACTACGGAGCGGGCAGCAGCGTCCTGACCGGCCATCTCGATGGGACGGAACTCCTGGTCCGCCCCGAGGACGGCACCGCGACCGGGCCGGTGATTCTGCTGCGCCTGCACAACACCCTCGGCGATGTCAGCGCCTGCTATCTGACTCCGACGGAAGGCCGGGTGCTGGCGGCGGCGCTGCACCGCGCCGTCGACCAGCACACCCCCCTCGGGAGCCGCGATTGAGACACGGTGAGAGCACATCGGCGGCCAGCGGGAGAGCCGGCCGCCGTCTCTCCTTAAAGGTGAGACTCACGCGACCTCCGGGAGGTGCGGCGCCGGGATCGGAGCGGTACCGCCATTCCACTCGTCATCCGGCAGAGCGAATCCACTGCCTGGCAGTTCGCTCAGTCGTAGGCGCCGCCGAGTGCCAGTCGCGCCGGTCAGCCAGACCGGACCGCTCGCTCCTTCTCCCGATGCGGCGAGGAGCTCGGCCGTCGTGGTCGCGATCCCCTCCCGGCCAGCCCCGATGAGCTTGTGGTGGAAGTGCGTCTCACGGAGCGTGGAGTGCAGGTGGAACAGCACGGTCATGCCGGGGTAGTAGGTCGCGTAGTCGGTGATCTTGCGGCCCAGTCGTTCCAGCGACTCGGTGCCCCGGTCATACTCGACGAAGAACGTCGTCTCCCGCGAGCCCTCGATCCACCGGCCGTAYCCATCCGGACGGATCGCTGCCGTGACCCGATGATCCCACCTGATCACCTTGGTAACGGCGGATTCCGAGTACCAGCTCGCCAACCGGGTAACCGGACGGGCAGCCGCATCTTGGGCGAGGCTGGTGAACAGTCCGTTCACACCCAGGAGGTGATCGAGGGTGCTGCTGCGCGCCAAGCGGAGCAGGGTGGCGGTGTGCGCCGACYGGGACACCGGCTGCTCCGCCCGCGCCGCTGCGAGGAGCTGCACCGCTGGATAACTCAGCGTGTACCGCCACGCCTGCGACCCGGGATACACCCGTGCACGGAACCGCTCCAACGCCCCTCGGCGCGTCAACGCCAGCAGCCGACGCTGCGCCCGATCCACCGAGGGATACAGCAACGCGGCCACCTGCTCCGCGGTCAGGACACGATGCGCCGCCAGCACATCCAGTAGGTAGAGATCTCTGTCGGTCAAACCCTGCAGGAGCGCCAGCGGCCCTACCGGCCGGCCCCGCCCGCGCGTCGAAGTCGTGGGAATACCTGCTCCAGGACGGTCGAGTCTGGATCCAGCCGCGAACCCACCCAGCCACGCTCACCTGCGTCAACGCACGCGCCGGCCATCCGGTCCCAGACACGGTCACCCAGTCGGACCGCCACCCGGACCCGTCATGAGGGCTGCCGCGGTGCACTGGCCGACCTGAGTAATTGGCTAGAAGGTGACCTTCAGGAAGGTCCGCGGACGGAGAATGGACGCCATCTCTGTCGTCCCTCCTTTCCGGCACGACGCCACGCATGTGGCACCCGGCTGCGGACCCGCGTCCCCCGCTCCCGGGAAACAGCTCCCGGGCGCGGCTCGCAGGCCACCCGACACGCAGCGACACCCGCCGGGTTTCTCGCTCCATCACCAGTCCGGTGGACCGCCGAGGAAACGAGTCCCAGCGCCTCGCTGCTACCACCGCCCCGTCTCCCACCGCACCGGCCGCCCGGTAGCGGGTCGGTGTCCGGCGGTCAAGGGGGCGGACACGACCGTAGCTCCATTCCGCCACCCGGGACAAGCCCACCCACGCCCCATCAATTCGCCCCGGCACAGACCCTCAAAGCCAGGGAAGCGACACTCAGCGGCACCGTTCCCGCAGGTCGCAGGCCCGCAACCCCCTCCGATGGACATAGCCGACCTATCGGACTTCGACCACTAATCAGGATGAAGGCGCAGTTTCACTCACGGAAATGAACATCGCCGCGCATCGCGCCCTTGGCCGGCACCACGACGCTGTCCGTGCCAGGCGCGACCGCCTTGGCGGCGGCGAGCTGTCCTGCGGGAAAGTCAGCTTTCGGTCTCGCCGGATCGGTTGGCGGTCCAGGCGGCCCGGCTGATCGCGTGGACGTTGTTCGCCTTCCACGGGCCGACGTCAGCGATCTCACGGAAGGTCATCCCGAGCTTGCAGGCGATCATGTTCATGCCCGCGTTCTCCTGATGCGTGGCGGTGATCAGCTCGTTGACGTCGAGGTGGGCGAACCCGAAGTCGAGCGCCGCCGTGATCGCTTCGGTGCCCAGCCCCTGCCCCACCGGTCCCGGCGGATCGACACCGCGACCTCCACCCCCGGCCAGCCCTGCGCGAAGTAGGTGCCAGCCCGGCCGAGGAACCCCCCACTGCCCCGGTCCTCGACCGCCCACATGCCGTGCCCGCGGATCGCCCACATGCCGATCAGATGGGTGACCAGCCGCTCGGTGCCCGCCCGGTCGAACGTGCCGTCCAGGTAGCGCATGGTCTCCGGGTCGGCGTTCATCGCCGCGTACGGGTCCAGGTCGGCAGCCTTCCAGCCGCGCAGCACCAGCCGTTCGGTGAGCACGGTCGGAATGGTGACGACCGTCGGGGTTCCGTAGTGGAGGGTCATGGTCACGCCTGGCCCACGGTGAGTTCGAGGCGAGGGCGTGCCTGCCAGCGGTCCCAGAAGTCCCGTACCGGTTCGACGGTGGGGTGGCCGGTGAACGCTGTGGCGATCTCGGCGACCCGGTCGCAGACCGAGGCAGTGGGCCGGGTGTCCAGCATGTCGACGACCTTCCCCGTCACGGCCGCGGCTTCGTCGATCTCAGGCTCCTCCCGGGCGGTGAGGCTGGCCGCGAGCGCGAGCAGCGCGTGKCCGTAGTCCTCGAACCCGMCCGCCTGGCCKCCTTCGTAGGCGGCGAGCGCGGCWCGGGCKATCGGYTCSGCYTCGACGCCACCRCCGATCCGGGTCARSACCCCGGCGTACATCATCTCGGCRGCGGCCGGGCCGAACGGGCTGATCCCGGGCTGCAGCGGCAGGTCCGTGACCGACGYGCGCATCCRGTTCAACGCCGCCCGGSTGCCCTCGACRTCRCCGAGCGCGCCRAGGGCMCGCGCCTCGTAGCTGGCGATCCGGGCCCGGGTATACGGGTGGTCCGCCACGACGGCGGTCCTGCGCGCCGAGACGGCTGCTTCCTGGTAGCGGCGGCCATAGAACGCCAGCGCGGTCAGAACCGATCTTGAAAACAGTCCTATTCGGTGAGTTCCGTGGTTACGAGGTCAAGTGCGCAGTGTCGTTGTGGGTGAGCAGGGTCCAGCGCCATCCGGTGCCGGGTTGGGTCCAGGCGAGAGGTTGTTGTTCCCAGCGGGTGATGCTGGCGTAGTGCACGGCGAACGCGATACTGGCTCGGAATCCGGCGGTGAGGTTGAGGAAATGGTGCGCGGCGGCGGTGACGGTTTCACCGTGGCCGACGATCAACACGGCTTCGTCGGTGTGTCGCGCGAGGATGTTCCGCAGGCTCGCGGTGGCCCGCTGGAGATAGGCGGTCCAGGTCTCGGCACCGGGCGCGATCGGATGGTCAGGGTGCTGGGCGGGGATGCGCCCGAACTCGCTGACAACATCGGTCCAGAGTTTGCCGTCAGCGTCGCCGTAGTCGGGTTCGCGGAGGTCGTCGACAGCGGTGACAGACAGGTCCAAGTGCTCGGCGATGACGTCGGCGGTTTCCCATGCTCGCCGTAGCGGGGTGGTGTAGGCGGCGGCGATCGGTGTTTGCATGTGGTCGGTGTAGAGCCGGCGTGCCAGTTGCTGGGCTTGGCGGCGGCCGTGGTCGGTGAGGCCGGTGCAGCCGCGTGGGCCGCCGACGATCCCTTGGACGTTGCAGTGGGCCTGGCCGTGCCGGGCCAGGATCAACCGGGTCAGGCTCATACTGTCGTCCGCCTGTCCTGGTCGAGAACGTGCTGGTAGATCGCCAGGCAGCGGGCGGCGTGGGCTTCGGCGGTGAACTGCTCGGCGCGGGCCGTGGCGTTGCGGGTGAGGTTCGCTGTGGACGCGCCGTCGGCGATGTTGTCCAGGGCGGTGGCCAGGTCCTCCGGGTGGCCGGTGGGCGCGATGTGCCCGGCTTCTCCGGCGAGTTCGGCCATGTTCGCCACGTCGGTGGCCACCACGGGGGTGGCGTGGGCGAGGTAGTCGGCGATGGCGCCGCTGCCTTGGAAACTGGGGTGTGGCCGGTAGGGGAAGACCCCGGCCGTGCTGGCGTCCACGAGCGCGGCGCGATCGGCGGGGCCGAGGTAGCCGGGCACCACGACAAGTTCACCGACGCCGACCCGTCGCGGGCTGGTGGCATACCCGCTCAGATCGATGCCTGCCTGTTCGGGGTCGTCCCAGAAGTCTCCGGCGAGCACGATCCGTACCGGTGTCCGCATCCGGTGGAGCGCAGCGTGCAGCAGGGCAGCGTCTTTCCATGGCGCCGCGTACCCGTAGAGGCTGATCACCGGCAGATCGGAGCGGACGTCCAGGGCTGCGGCGAGCTCCGCTCGGGCGGTGGCCTCGGTGCCGGGCGGAATGGTGGTGGGCAGCCACGCCACCCCGGCCGGCACGCCGCCGGCCACCATCCGGGCGAGCCGGTGGCGTGCGTACTGCCCGAAGCAGACRTATCCATCGAGGCTGCGAAGTCCGTCCCGCACCAGGCCATGCCAGTGCGGATCGGGTAGGTGATCGCTGAACAGTGTCGGGGCCAGAGTGTGCACGTGGTAGACCGCCGGCGGCCGAGGACGGCCGGTCCAGAACGCAGGGACGAGCTGGTCGTATTCGAGGTTGCCGAAATGCAGCGACACCACGTCATAGGCATCCAGGTCAACCTCGTCAGCAAGGGTGCGGGCGACGGTGAGCACCCGGTCCAGCGGCCAGAAGCGTTGCCGGTCGGAGTCGTAGGGGATCTGGGTGGAGCCGTGCCGGTCGACGGTGATGCCGTGGTGGCGCAGGCCGAAGGCGAGGGCATCGAGGTAGGGCGGCAGGCTGCCACCCCCATGATTCGGGCCGAGGATCRGCACACGCACGGCTCTAGATCACCGCCGTGTACTCGTGCAGTGTGCGGTACACGTCCAGTGTGGCCGTCGCCGCGGTGCCCCAGTCGAACCGGGCGGGTAGTGCACCTGTCGGCGCGGGRCCGCTGCTGAGGATGGCGCGGRGGTCGGCGGTGCTGYGGTAGGTATGGCCGCCGCCAGCGGTGAGGAGTTCGGGAGCGGTGCCCAGGCTGGCGGGCAGCAGGGTCGGGGTGCCGCAGGCCAACGCTTCGGCGATGGCCAGGCCGAATCCTTCCCACCGTGAGGTGGACAGCAGGTAGTCCGCAGCCCGGTAAAACCCGGGTAGATCCGGCTCGGGCAGGTCTTGCACGATCGTCACCGTGTCCTCGACGCCGGAGAGCGTGATCGGTGAGAGAACCGGGGCGTGGCCGAGGAGCACTGTGATGTGTGCGAGGTCGGCGAGTTCGGCTGCGAGGTGTTCGAGGCGGTCCCACCCTTTCATCGGGGTCGTCTTACCCACCCACACCAACCGGTGCCGTCCATCGCCCGGGTCACCCCACGGCGGCGGCAGCCGATTCCCCGCGCTGGCTAAGGGACGGCTGGTCGCCGCGGTCGCATCCGCGGCCAGCGTGATCTGCCGGCCTCCGCTCAGGGATGGAACGGGGCCTGGGTGGAAGCGGTCGCGGTCGACCCCGTTGGCGACGACGGTGGGTTGCGGGATGCGGTAGGCGCTGGCGAGGTCGGTGGCGGCGAATTCGCTGACCGCGAGCACCGTGTCGGCGGCGTGGACCAGCTCGTGTTCGGCGGCGATCAGGTGGGGAAACGCGCGCATGGTGGCGGCGGAGAGGTCCCCGCGGACCACGACCGGTGCCCGCTCCGCCGCGAGGCGACGCACGTAGTGCAGGGTTTCGGCTTCCCAGGAAGAGGACTCCACGATGTCCGGGTTCAGAGCATGCAGCGTTTTTTCCACGGCGTGCCGGTGGGCGCCCAGGTCGTCGGTGCGGGGCAGTGTGAACACCCGGATTCCCCTCAAAGCCAAGGGGTGCGGGGTGTGCTGGGTGATCAGGGAGACGTCGTGGCCGGCGTCGYGCAGCTTGGGGGCGAGCGCCCGGTAGAGGGTGCCGATCCCGCCGCGGGTGACGGCGTGCAGGTCACGATGTACCAGCGCGATATGCATCAGTGGATCATCGGCGGGCGTGCAGCCGCGCACGGAAGGCATCCCACTGCGGGCGCAGCAGCGCCAAGCGCTTGTCGCGGAACTCGCCTGCGTCGAGTTCGGTGTGCATGCGCAGTTCGCGGGAGAGCACCATCGCCTGGTTGATCAGGAAGGGCACTTCGATCCCGGCTTCGTCCACCAGCGCATCGACGGCGCCCTGCGCGCCGGGGGTGTCGGCGAGCAGGGTGTGCAGCATCGCCAGGTCGAAGCCGGGCAGGAACAGGCCGGTGAACTCGAAGTCCAGCAGCACACACCCGCCGGACTCGGTGAGCAGGAGGTTGGCCGGCAGCGGATCACCGTGCCCTACCTGCCCCGGCGCAGGAGCTGCATCGAGAAGGGTGTGCAGGGCGGCCCGGTCGTCTGCGTCGAAGAACCCAGCATGGTGGTAGCGCTCGACGCGGTCAGGGTAGTCGAACACCGGCGCCAGCATGCCGGGCGGCGGAGTCCACTGGGCGAACGCGGTGACGGTGTCCAACACCGCGTCCAGCGTTACCGCGGACAGCGGCTGCTCAGGGTAGCGCTCGGTGTCCACCGGGTGGCCAGAAATGTGCTCGATGATCAGGACGCTGTGCCCATCGGTGTGCACCAACTTGGGTACTCGTACCGGCGGTGGGTTCTCGGTGAATGCCTGGTAGAGCCGGATTTCGTGGGTGAACTTGGCCTGCCAGAACTCCTCGTCGGCACGCAGCACCTTGATCACTACTGGCAGGCCGTGCCGGTCGCCGAGCGCGAGCAGGGACTTGTCGCTCGCGCGCAGCGCCTCGCCGAGCACGGCGCCACCGAGATCGGCGGTCGCCAGGTCATGCGACGTGCTGGTCATCGGCGTCTTTTCCTCTCACGGTCTGGGTCAGCCGGTCGATCAGATCGGCTTCGATGTCCGGGTCGCGCCAGGCGCGTTCGATCGCGTCGATCGAGTGCAGGTAGTAATGCGGATTTGGGGGCTGCCCGGTAGCCAGAATTCCGAGAACCTGCCAGTACATGATGCTGCTGTACAGGCGAAACCGCGCCGAGCGGGCCGTACTCGCGGGCCAGCGCGACCAGATCTGGCGTACCAGCGCGCTGAACTCCGCCATCGCTGCCGCGCCCTCGGCGACCGCACTGATCATGCTGGCGGTCTGCGGCACCCGATGGTAGATAACGGTCGGCTCCGGCAGACGGACGAAGCGGTAGCCGTGCTCCCGGGTCAGACGCAGCCAGAAGTCCCAGTCCTCGATCGCCGGCAGCCTCGGGTCCAGCCGGGCCGTGGCAGGCCGGCGCAGCACGGCGGTGTGCACGGGGAACAGGTTGCACGCCTCCAACAGCAGCGGATCGAACCCGACGTCCCACACCACCGCATCACCCACGGGCAAACCCGGGTCGATCCGATGATCAGTTACCAGGCAGATCGTGGTCACCCCATCCGCGCCCGCTTCCAGGCCGGCCAGCGCGGTGGGCAGGTGCCGGGGCAGGAACACATCGTCGTCGTCGAGGAATGCCACGTACCGGCCGCGGGCGTGGTCAAGTCCCGTGTTGCGGGCGCTGGGCAGCCCAAGCCGATGTGGATGGGTCACCGACACCACCGGCAGGCCACGGTCCCGGGCGTCGGTGATCACCGTATCGATGGACATTCCGCCGTCGTTGATGACGATGGCCTCCAGCTCGCCGAGGTCGATGCCCTGCTGGGCGGTGATGCTGGCGAGCGCCTGGCCGAGCTCGACCGGCCGGTTCAGGGTCGGCACGATCACGCTCACCAGCGGGCCCGTCCGGCTCATCGTTGCTCCCCCGGCTGGTCAGCGACGGCAGCCAACAGGGGTGTGAGATCACCGTGATGACTCCACTGCACCACCAGTGATCCAGCTGCGAGCTCGGCGAGCCGGTCGGCCGCGTCACGGCCGTAGGCGTCCTGGTCGCGTTCGGTGCGGGGCAGGTGGTGGGTGTTGAGTGCGGGATCGAAGACCCAGTCGAACCGGATGTGCGGCCACAGGACCCCCACCGGATCCGCCACCGCCGCCGGAGCGTTCACCGGCTGGCCCTCGGGGGCGTAGCTGGCCAGCACCACCACGACCTGACGGCCATCGAGTCGTGTGTGTAACGGGTTGACCTGGCCGAGGCTGCGATAGGTGTACAGCAACCGAACATCGTGGCCGTAGCGCTGCTGCCGTGGCATCCGCCGGAACTCCTCAAGGTCGACGCCCTCGTTCTCCCAGGGCCGCCCAAGCCGCTCGGCGTGATCGAAGTACGTGCCGATCTTGACCGGGATCGGTGTCGGCAACGACGTCACCACCAGCCCGTCCCGGGTCCGGTAGAGGATGAGATGGTCGTTGGACAGATACCGGTAGCCGCCGTTCAGCGCGGCGCCCAGCGCCAGGGTGGTCTTCCCGCTGCCCTTGTGCCCGACCACGATGACGACCCGCTGGTCGTCGGCCACGGCCGAGGCGTGCAGCATCGTGTACTGGCGAGCCTCGCAGTAGTCGACCAGCACTTCCCGGATCGCTTTCCGGACCGTGATCGCAAGATCGCGCGGGTTGGTCGAACAGATCACCGCCCGCCGGCTATCCCGATCGGCTCGGAAACCGACCCGCCACGGCGTCAAAGCCATCCCTGGTTCCGGTTCAGTCAGCCTCGCATGGACGGTCCACCCCACGACGCCGTTCCGGTCGATGTCCTCCTCGAGCGGGTAGAAGTCTCGCAGGTAGCCGACCAAACCGTCGTGGTCGGTAACCACCGCGACCCGCACAGGGCCAAGGTCGGCGACACACCGGCGCTCCCAGCTCACGCTTCCACCTTCATCTTGGTCGAGGCAAGCACGGCGACACCCCYGGCCGCACCGAAGCGGGGGACCAACTCAGTGGCATTAGACCTCTCCTCGTATCGACAGCCACCACCCGGACGAAGGCCAGACGCATGCTCGGAAGGACCCCACAGCCCCATATCGGCTGCGGACGGGGCTGTCAGAGGTCATCAAACTCACCGGCCTTCACGGCCTCACGGAACCGACTCCACGCGCCCGGAGTAAACCCGATCGGACGGCCCAGCGACGAGCGGATAAGCACCAGATGCGGGACGCGGGCGACTTCGACCGCGTCCACCGCCGTCGGATGGGGCACGGACGGCTGCCGCCACGTCGACACGGTGTCCAGAGCGAGGTGCGGGTAAGGCACGGCCAGTCCTTTCTGGTCTGGGCTGCCTGCCCCGGCGGACTCCTGTCGGCACCGAGGCAGGCAGCGTGGGGGCCGCCAGGGGGTGGGAGGGCGGCCCCGGGCGGGATGGGACGGACGTCCAGCGGGTGATGTCCGGGCTGAGTTCGGCGTAGGCGTCCGCCGCATCCAGCGACGAGAAGCCGGTGACGGTCTCAACCGGGTCACCGTCGGCGTCGAGCACGACGATCGACCAGGCCCGCGCGTCGACCGGCTCCGCGACGCCGGCCGGACGCACGACCCGACCTCGCCCGCCCCCAGCCTTAGCCGGCCAGCTCGTGTGCGGAACCCGGACCGGGAGGGGCGGGGAGGAAGGACCGTCAACGGCCGAGATGACCGGCTCCCTCCCCACCCCGGCCCCCTGGTCCCGCCCGACGACAGGACACCGCACAGCGCTGGGCGATGACGGGTCGGGATGACGCTGAGGGCCAGCAGCAGGCATCCGGCCGACGGACCCGCCAAGCGTTTCCGCGCGAAGGGTCACGGTGCGCTCCTCTGCTGGTCCGGGAAAGTGACCGGCGTGTTCCCGCCACGTAGGGGACATGACACACTCCGCAGCAGCGCCGGGACAGACTGAAGCTTCTTCTGCGTGCATGAAGAAGAAGGCCATGACAGGTCAATGCTTGACAGGAGGACAGCGCCGTGGATCCTCGTAGACGAGCGCGGGAGGCGTTCGCGACTCGCCTCACCGAGCTCATCGCAGATCGGGGAACTGATAACAGCAAGTTGTCCAGACGCACGGGCGTCCCCCGCCAGGTGATCGGCGACGCGGCGAATGGGAACTCGCTACCGTCCGCCACGGTGATCGCGGAGCTCGAGTCCGCTCTCGCCGCAGGCGGGGAGGTGGCCCGCCTGTGGAAAGCGGCGAAGCTCGAGAAGACCCGCGAAAGCATCGACCGTTCCCTACCAGACATGAGGTCTGACCAGGAGGAGGACGAAACGAACAGGCGGACCTTCTTCGAGTTCACGGCAGCGGGCTTCCTGGCAGCCGACGCCTACCGCCGGCACTCCGGCGTCAAGGTCGACCCTCTGACACTCGAGGAACTTGACGACGCGCTTGCCCGGTACGCCACGCGGTTCACGACGACCCCGCACGCCCAGCTCGCACCTGAAATCTCGGAGACGTGGAAGAACGCCGAGACACTACTCGAGGCCGGCGCCCGACCACGAGCGCAGGCGCAGCTGACCAGGGTGGCTGGGTACTCCGCCTACTACCTAGGCCGACTGGCGTTCAATACCGGGGACAGCACGGCCTCACGGCGGTTCATCCGCCTCGCGGCGGAGCATGCCCAGGAGATCGACGATCCAGTCCTGACCGGTTCAGTCTTCGAGATGCTCTCCACTCTTGCGTTCTACGCACACCAGTACAAGGCGGCGGCGGATCTCGCCCACCGCGGCTTCGCCGCTTCCGGCGCCGACCCCTACGTCGCCGCACGCCTCGCCTCCAACGAGGTACGAGCCCGAGTCGCGCTCGGCGACGAGGCATCAGCACGAGCAGCACTCGCCCTGATGACCAAGCACGTCATCGTCAGCCCACCGATGCCGGGAGCCTCACCGTTCGGACCCGCGAACGCAGATCAGACGACTGCCCGAACACTCGCCCTCCTGGGGCACGGTGATGCGGCCGAGCCCCTGGCTCGCGCATCGGTCGAGGCTTACGAGCGGACAGGCGGCGGGTTCGAGGACCGGGGAAACGCCACGCTCAACCTCTCCTGGGCGCTGCTGCTCCGGCCCGACCCCGAGCCCGAGGCGGCTGCCGTTCTCACGCAGCAGGTCCTGAGCACAGTTGATGTGACCCCCACCTTCTCCGTCATGGCCAAGATCGTCGATGTGGATCGGCGGCTGGACCGCTACGCGCAGCTGCCCGCTGTCCGGGATTTCCGGGCGCAGCTTGCCGAGCATCCACGTCTGGTGATCACGCAGTGAAGGCCCCGGAAATTCCGATGGTCACCACAGATCGGCTCATCCTCCGCGGATGGCGCGATGAGGACATCGAACCGTATGCGGCGATGAACGCCGA